>JBAZYX010000020.1:0-45494 GCA_041659105.1 Acidimicrobiia bacterium | reverse complement strand
GAACATGGTCAGGGTCATCGCGTTCTTGCGCTGGGGACGGTTCATGGTGACGATCAGCACGGAGCCGTCGCGTTCCAACTCGATCTGGGCCATCACGCTCCTGTCGGGGTCGACCGGTCTGCCGTTCGGGGGAGCGCACGATACGTCAGACTCTCCCCACCCCGACGCTCCCCAGCCCGCAGGAGGGCCCATGGCCGAGATCTTCCACGTGGACGAGCACGACATCCCCTGGGCGGAGTTCCGGGGCAACGCCGGGTCGGCGATCCGGTTCAAGGCGCTGACCGACGGGGTCGACACCGCGACCCGGGTCCAGTACATCGAGTACGCCCCGGACCTCGCCGACCCGGTCCACAGCCACGACGAGGGCGAGGTCTTCCTCGTGGTCGAGGGCGCGCTGTGGGTCGACGACGCCCGCAACGGTCCGGGGAGCATCATCTGCATCCCGCCCGACGCCGAGTACTCGGTGCGCTCCGGGCCCGAGGGCGCCCGCTTCTTCCGGGTGGTGGTGCCCTGAGCCGAGGGCTCAGGTGGAGTTGCGCTCGATCTCGGCGAAGGAGGCGTCGGCGAGGCGGGCGAACCCGTCGCGGTCGAGCCCGATCTCGTCGCCGATCTCCGGCCCGAGCACCGATTGGTCGGCCCCGTGCTGGGGAACGGCTAACGAACGCCGATCGCCTGCGCGGTGAGCTCGAGCGAACGCAGACGGCCAGCGGTCGTGGCCGCCGAGTGCACGGTCATCAGCTCGTCGACGTCGGCTTCGGTCGCGAACCGGTCGAGGGTCGCGGCGACGGCGTCGGGCGTGCCGACCGCGGTGTAGGTCATCATCTGGTCGACGTGAACGCCCTGCGGTGAGCGCAGGATCGCATCGGCCTCCTCGTCGGTGACGGGCCGGCCGTGGACCTTGAACATCCGCCGCACCCGGGCCCGGCGCGTGATCTGGAGCTGCGCCGCGGCCTCGTCGTCGGTGTCGGCCGCGATCACGTTGATCCCGGCGATCGCGTACGGCGCGTCGAGCTGGGCCGACGGGCGGAACGTCCGGCGGTAGCGCGCGACGGCATCGACGAGCACCTGGGGGGCGAAGTGGGACGCGAACGCGTAGGGCAGGCCGAGGATGCCCGCGAGCTCAGCGCCGAAGAGGGACGAGCCGAGGATGTACAGCGGCACGTGTGATCCCTTGCCCGGCGTCGCCTCGACACCGGGGACGCGCGACTCGTCGGACAGGAACGCCTGGAGCTCGACCACGTCCTGCGGGAACGTCTCCGCCGCCCGCGGATCGCGCCGCAGCGCGCGCACGGTGACCTGGTCGGTGCCGGGGGCGCGGCCGAGGCCGAGGTCGATGCGGCCGGGATGGAGCGCCTCGAGCGTGCCGAACTGCTCGGCGACGGTGAGCGGGGAGTGGTTCGGGAGCATGATCCCGCCCGCGCCGAGTCGGATCCGCTCGGTGTGCGCGGCGACGTGCGCGATCAGCACCGCGGTCGCGGAGGACGCGATCGAGGCCATGTTGTGGTGCTCCGCGTACCAGACACGCCGGTAGCCGAGGGCCTCCGCGCGTTGCGCCACCTCGACGCACCCGTGGAGGCCGTCGGCCACCGACTCGCCGTCGCCGACGATGGCGAGGTCGAGGAGCGAGAGGGGCGGTCTCATCGCGGTCACGGTAGTGGCGCGCGGGGCGGCTCCGTCCCGGGCGCCGCCCTCCGCCGGGGGTGCCGGGAGCCCCGTTCTCCGAATACGGTAAGGGCATGACCACGACGGACCTGTACTACGACCCGTACGACTACTCGATCGACTCGGACCCCTATCCGATCTGGAAGCGGCTGCGGGACGAAGCGCCCGTCTACCACAACGAGAAGCTCGGGTTCTACGCGCTGAGCCGGTACGACGACGTCCTCGCGGGGCTGCTCGACCAGGACACCTACGTCTCGAGCCACGGCATCACGCTCGAGATCATCGCCGACGAGCCGCTCGGCATCCCGATGATGATCATGATGGACCCGCCCGAGCACACGCGCCTGCGGTCGCTCGTGAACCGGGCCTTCACGCCCCGACGCATCGAGGCCCTCGCCGATCGCGTCTCCAAGATCTGTGCCGATCTGCTCGACCCGCTCGTGGGCGAGCCGGGCTTCGACTTCGTGGTCGACTTCGCCGGGCTCATCCCGCCGACGGTCATCCTCGCGTTGGTCGGGTTCCCCGAGGGCCTCGCCGCCGAGTTCCGCCAGGAGGTCGACTCCTCCATGCACCTCGACGAAGGCGCCGACCCGTCCGAGCTCACGCTGCCGAAGCGCTACGTCACCGAGGGTGGGGAGATCGACTCGGTGGTCTTCTCGATGCTGCCGGACCTGATGCAGCAGCGGCGCGCCCAGCCGGAGGACGACCTGATCTCGGCGCTCGTGCACTCCGAGATCGACGACGAGGACGGCGAGGCCCGCAAGCTCACCGACGAGGAGATCCTCGGCTTCGTGCAGCTCCTGTCCCTCGCCGGGTCCGAGACCGTTGTGCGCCTGCTCGGGTTCGCGGCCGTGGCGCTCGGACAGCACCCCGACCAGCTCGCGCTCGTGGCCGACGACCCCGGACTGATCCCGAACACGGTGGAGGAGACGCTGCGCTACGAGGCGCCGTCGCCGATCCAGGGCCGGTGGGTCGCGCGCGACGTGGAGCTCCACGGCACCGTCGTGCCGCGGGGGTCGAAGATGGCGCTCCTCAACGCCAGCGCGGATCGCGACGACCGCCACTTCCCCGATCCCGACCGCTTCGACGTGCGGCGTGAGATCGACCGTCACCTCGCATTCGGGTACGGCACCCACTTCTGCATCGGTGCCGCGCTCGCGCGGCTCGAGGGTCGCGTCGCGTTGGCCGAGACCATCAAGCGCTTCCCGTCGTGGAGCGTCGACGAGGCCAACCTGCAGCGCATCCACACGAGCACGGTGCGCGGCTACACGAACGTCCCGTTCGCGCCCCAGTAGCCGGTCGCCGGCGCCACCGGAGAAGGGCCGAGCCGTGGACATCACCGAGGGGGCTCCGCCGTCGCCGGCGAACGCCCAGGCGCGGTTCGAGGCCCTCCAGGAGCGGCTGGTGCCGCTGTGGCACTCGATCGAGCAGCTCAGCGCCGACGAGCAGACCATCGTGGTGGTGCCGTCGATCTCGGTCGACCTGGTCGACACCGGCCACGTGCCCATGCAGCCCTACGAGGAGCGGCTGCTCTTCATGCTCCTCTTGCTGCGCCAGCCCCGGGCCCGCCTCGTGTACGTCACGTCGCTGCCGATCCTCCCGAGCATCGTCGACTACTACCTCGACCTGCTCCCCGGGGTGATCCCGAGCCAGGCCCGGCCCCGCCTGTTCACCGTTCCGGTGCTCGACGGCACGGCCCGGCCCCTCACCGCGAAGCTGCTCGAGCGCCCGCGGCTCCTGGCCCGGCTGCGCGACCTGATCCCCGACGAGACCCGCGCGCACCTGGTGCCGTTCAACACGACGACCCTCGAGCGCGACCTCGCCGTGCGGCTCGGGATCCCCATGTACGGCGCCGACCCCCGGCACTTCGCCTTCGGCACCAAGACCGGCGGCCGCCGGCTCTTCGCCGACGAGGGCGTGCCGCACCCGGCGGGGGCCGAGGGGCTCACGAGCCTCGACGCGGTGGTGGACGCCGTGGTGGACATGCGGCGCACCAGGCCGGGGATCAGCCAGGTGCTCGTGAAGCTGAACGAGGGCGTGTCGGGCGACGGCAACGCGCTCGTCGACCTGTCGCCGGTCACCGACGCCGACGACCGGCCCGCGACCCGAGCCGCGGTCGATGCCATGCGGTTCGAAGCCGAGCACGTGACCCTCGACGGTTTCGCAGCGCGCTTCGCGGAGTGGGGCGGGGTGGTGGAGGAGCGGATCCAGGGGCGCGACTTCGCGAGCCCGAGCGTGCAGATGCGGGTGACGCCGCTGGGCGACCTCGAGCTGCTGTCCACCCACGACCAGCTCCTCGGCGGCCAGGATGGCCAGTCGTACCTGGGGTGCGTGTTCCCCGCCGACCCCGAGTACGCACCGCTGATCACGCGGGAGGCGGCCAAGGTCGGGCGTCGCCTCGCGCGCGAGGGCGTGATCGGTCGGTTCGCCCTCGACTTCGTGGTGGTGCGCAACGCGGCAGGCGGGTGGGAGTGCCACGCGATCGAGGTGAACCTGCGCAAGGGCGGGACCACGCATCCGTTCCTCACCCTCCAGTTCCTGACCGACGGCGTGTACGACGCCGAGACGGCCACGTTCACCGCACCGTCAGGCGCGCACAAGCACTTCGTGGCCAGCGACCGGGTGGAATCGCCGGCGTACCGCGGTCTCACGCCCGACGACCTGTTCGACATCGCGGTGCGCCACGGGCTGCACTTCGACCCGGCCCGCCAGACCGGCATCGTGTTCCACATGATGGCGGGGCTCACGGAGTCCGGTCGCGTGGGCATGACTGCGGTGGGGGAGAGCTCCGCCGACGCGCAGGCCCGATTCGACCAGGCCGTCGCGGTGCTCGACGCCGAGGCCGCGCTGGCCGCGAGCGAAGCCGACTGAGGACGACCCCGCTATCCCGAGAGATCGGTGATGACCGCGCGGCCGAGGTAGCCGCCGGCCTGGAGCTCGTCGAAGATCACGTCGAGCTCCGACAGCGCGCCCTCCCGGCCGACGTGCGTCTTCACCTTGCCCGCGGCGGCGAGCGCGACGAGCTCGCGCATGTCCTGCACGGTGCCGACTGCGGAGTAGATGAGCGTGGCGCCCTTGGCGAAGAACGCGAAGGGGTTGATCTGGAAGTTGCCCTCGCTCGTGGCCGGGAGCGCGACCGCGACGAACAGGCCGGCCTTGCGCAGGAGGTCGAACCCGAGCTGGAAGCCGGCCATCTTCGCGGAGAACACGAGCGCGGCGTCGACGCCGCCGAAATCGCGCATCACGACTTCGAGCGCGTCGTCGGCGCTCACCGCGAGCGACGCGCCGAGCGACTCGACGAACGCCAGGCGGTCCGCACCGACGTCGATGCCGACGACCTCGTAGCCGAAGTTGCTCGCGATCTGGACCGCGTAGTGCCCGAGGCCACCGGCCGCGCCGATGATCGCGACGCGGCGGCCGGGCGTGACGTGGTGGGCGAGCAGCTTCTTCACCGCGCCGTACGCGGTGAGGCCGCCGCAGGCGAGCGGCGCCTCGTGGTCTCCGATGCTGTCGGGCAGCGGCACGAGGGCGGGAGCGAACACGGGGAGGTACTCGGCGAAGGTGCCCATGAGCGCCTCGGTGTGGTTGCACAGCCGGGTCTGGCCCGAGAGGCAGTACTCGCACGCGCCGCACCAGTAGGCCCCGCCGGCACCGCCCAGGCCCAGGATGACCCGGTCGCCCACGGCGACGTGGCGATCGGCGCCCGGACCGAGGGCCTCGACGACGCCGATGCCCTCGTGGCCGAGCGAGCCCATGCTGGGGATCCCGAGCCAGTCGCCCCGGGCGAGGTGGAGGTCGGAGTGGCACACCCCCGAAGCGGTGATCCGCACCAGGGCCTGCTCCGGTCCGGGCTCGGGCACGGGGAGATCGCGGATGTGGAGGGTGCCGTCCTCGAGCCGGGCTGCCTTCATGGGTCGCTCCTCGTTGCGGGGCCGGGAATCGCCCGGGATCATGGCACGCCCGGAGCAGGAGCCGCCGCTACGGGACCCGGCCGGTGGGGCGGATCAGCGGGAGGTCGAGGTAGGTGACGATGCCCGGCGCGGCGTCGCACACCTGGGGGATCGCGTTGACGGCCGGCATGGCGGTCATGATCATGCCGAGGACCATGGAGTCGGCGAACGACGAGGCCACGAAGTCGGGCGGCGGATACACCTCGAGCTTCGTGCGGACCCGCGGCCGGCCCTCGACCTCGACCACGTACCCGTGCTCCACGGCCCAGTCGGGCTCGAGGTGGCGGCCCTTGCGCCACCGGACCCGCAGGTCGACGACGGTCTTGCCGTCGCGCACGCCCTTCCAGGACGCGCTGACCCCGGCCACGCACCCGGCCGCGATCGACCAGGAGCCGAGGTCGAGGTCCTCGGTCGTCCGCGCGTACTCCGCGTCGCAGCGGATCTCGTCGAGCTCGATCCCCAGCGCCTCGGCCATCAGGTGCACGGCGTCGCCGAACACCGCGGTGCCGGCCCGGGTGAGCTCGGGGAGCTCGGGGTCGTCGATCGGGCGGCCGTAGCCGACCGACAGCTCGGTGTCGGCGGAGTCGTAGCCGGTCGAGTCGACGGATTCGAGCACCGTGATGGAGTCGACGCGGTCGCACAGGCCGGCGGACACGAGGCCGAGCAGGTTCGCGAAGCCGGGGTTCATCCCCGAGCCGAAGATGGAGCTCTGCCCGCGTGCGCAGGCGGCGACGATCCGCTCGCGGTCGGGTCCGAGGGCGTGGCCGGTGATGAACCCGGCGGTGGCCACCACGTTGACGCCCCGTTCGAGGATGCGTACCAGGTGGTCGACGTCGGGCCACTTCGGCGTGTACACCACGCAGTCGGGGTCCAGCGCGAGGAGCGCGTCGATGTCGGCCGTCGCGTGCACACCGGTGGAGTCGATGCCGCACAGCTCGCCGACGTCGCGCCCGACCTTGTCGGGTGCCCAGGCGTAGCACCCGACCAGCGCGAGCGCGGGGTCGGCGACCACGGCGCGCACCGCGCGCTGTCCGACGTTGCCGGTGGTCCACTGGACGACGCGCCGAGGGCCTCCCGGTGCCGTCGTCGGGCCCATGGGGTCAGACGACCTCGACGGCCGGTGCCGCGAACTGGGCGTTGTACAGCCGGGCGTACGCGCCGTCGCGGTGGATGAGGTCGTCGTGCGATCCCTGCTCGACGATCTGGCCGTGCTCCATCACCAGGATCGTGTGGGCGTCACGGATGGTGGACAGGCGGTGCGCGATCACGAAGCTGGTGCGATTGGACCGCAGCGCCGCCATGGCCCGCTGGATGAGGACCTCGGTCCGCGTGTCGACCGACGACGTGGCCTCGTCGAGGATCAGGATCGTCGGGTCGGCGAGGAACGCGCGGGCGATCGTCAGCAGCTGCTTCTCGCCGGCGCTCACCGTTCCGCCCTCGTCGTCGATCACGGTGTCGTAGCCGTGGGGGAGCGAGTGCACGAACCGGTCGACGTAGGTCGCGCGTGCGGCCGCGAGGATCTCCTCCTCGGTCGCGTCCGGATTGCCGTAGGCGATGTTCTCCCGAATCGTGCCGCCGAAGAGCCACGTGTCCTGGAGCACCATGCCCATGTTCGCCCGCAGGTCGCGCCGCGACAGCTCGGAGATGTTCATCCCGTCGAGGGTGATCGCGCCGCCGTCGAGCTCGTAGAACCGCATGATCAGGTTGACGAGGGTGGTCTTTCCCGCCCCCGTGGGGCCGACGATCGCCACGGTCTGGCCCGGCTCGGCGACGAGGGACAGGTCCTCGATGAGGGGGTTGGCCGGGTCGTAGGAGAAGGCCACGTGCTCGAACGCGACCCGGCCACGGAACTCGACCGCGCCCGCGTCGACCGTGCCGTCGTCGCGCTCCTCCGGTGCATCGAGCAGCTCGAAGACGCGCTCGGCCGACGCGATGCCCGACTGCATGATGTTGACCATCGACGCGAGCTGGGTCAGCGGCTGGGTGAACTGACGCGAGTACTGGATGAAGGCCTGGATGTCGCCGATGGACATCTGTCCGGACGACACCCGCAGGCCGCCGATCAGCGCGATCGCGACGTAGTTGAGGTTGCCGAAGAACATCATGATGGGCTGGACCGTGCCGGAGATGAACTGCGCGCCGTAGCCCGCGTCGTACAGCTCGTCGTTCTTGGCGTCGAACTTGGCCTCGGTGTCGGCCTGACGCCCGAACACCTTCACGAGCGAGTGCCCCGTGAACGCCTCTTCGATCTGCGCGTTGAGCATGCCCGTGTGGCGCCACTGATCGATGAAGAGCTTCTTCGAGCGCTTGGTGATCTGCTTGAGCGTCGCCAGCGACAGCGGGATCGTGACGAGCGCGATCAGCGCCAGGATCGGCGAGATCGTGAACATCATGATCGTGACGCCGATGATCGTCAGCGTGGACGTCAGCATCTGGCTGAGCGTCTGCTGGAGGCTCTGCGCCAGGTTGTCGATGTCGTTCGTTACCCGGCTGAGCAGGTCGCCACGCGGCTGGCGGTCGACGTGGCGCAGCGGCATCCGGTTGAGCTTGTCCTCGACGTCGGACCGCAGCCGGCACATCGAGCGCTGCACCACACCCGCGAGCGTGCGGTTCTGGAAGTAGGCGAGGAGCGCGCCGCCCACGTACACGCCGAGCGCGAGGAAGAGGGTGTCGTGCAGCTTGGTGAAGTTGATGCCCTGCCCGCTCACCACGCCCGAGACCACGATGTTCGTGGCCCGGCCGAGGATGCGCGGCCCGAACACGAGCAGGGTGACGCTCGCCAGGCCGCACACGAGCACGAAGGCGACCCGCAGGCCCTCGGGGCGGAGGCGGGACAGCAGGCGGGTCGACGACGACTTGAAGTCCTTCGACCGCTCGAGCGGCATCCCCGCCGCGGTGAGCTTCCCGAACTGCGGACGCGCCTCGCGGCGGAGATCCTCGTCGCTGAGCTCGGGTGCGGGGGGCGGGCTCGCGCCGGCGCCGGGGGACGGGGCCTTCCCCTTGCCGTTGCCCTTCGCGCTGCTCTTCCCGTTGCCCAACCCGTTGCCGCTGCCGTTCTCGCTCACTGCGCTTCCTCCCGCGTCAGCTGCGATTCCACGATCTCGGCGTAGGTGGGGCACGTCTCGAGCAGCTCGTGGTGGGTGCCGAGCCCGACCTGCTCGCCGTCCTCGATCACCAGGATCTGGTCGGCGTGCCTGATGGTCGACACCCGCTGGGCGACGATCAGCGTGACGGCGTCGGCGGTGACCGGGGCGAGGGCGGCGCGCAGCCGCGCGTCGGTCGCGAGGTCGAGGGCCGAGAACGAGTCGTCGAAGAGGTAGATCGCCGGTTGCCGCACGAGCGCCCGGGCGATGGCGAGCCGCTGGCGCTGCCCGCCCGACACGTTGGTCCCGCCCTGGGAGATCGGGGCCGCGAGCTGTCCGGGCATGGCCTGGACGAAGTCGTCGGCCTGGGCCACGCCGATCGCCCACCAGCACAGCTCGTCGGACGCCTCGGGGTCGGCGTGGCGCAGGTTGGTGCCGACGGTGCCCGAGAACAGGTAGGGACGCTGGGGCACGAGCCCGACGTGGGCCCAGAGCACCTCGGGCTCGACGTCGCGGACGTCGAGGCCGTTGACGAGCACCTGGCCACCGGTGACGTCGAACAGGCGGGGCACGAGGTTGAGCAACGTCGACTTGCCGGCGCCGGTGCTCCCGATGATGGCCAGGGTCTCGCCGGCGCGGGCCGTGAAGCTGATCGCGGAGAGCACGGCGTGCTCGGCTCCCGGGTACTTGAACTCGACGTCGCGGAACTCGAGCGTGTTCTCACCGCCGATCTCGGTGATCGCCCCGGGCTTCGCCGCGATGGACGACTGGGCCTCGAGCACCTCTTCGATCCGATCGGAGCTCACCGCGGCGCGGGGCGTGAGGAAGGCGACCCAGGTGGCCATCATCACCGACATCAGGATCAGGATGAGATAGCTGATGAACGCGACGAGCGCGCCGACCTGCATCTCGCCGGCGCCGATCCGGTTGCCACCGAACCAGACCGCGGCGACGCTCGACGTGTTCACGATGAGCATCACCGTCGGGAACATGAACGCCTGGAGCCGGCCCGTGATGAGCGAGGTCTCGGTGAGGTCGTCGTTGGCGACGCCGAACCGTGCCGTCTCCTCGGGCTCGCGGACGAAGGCACGCACCACGCGGATCCCGGTGATCTGCTCCCGGAGGATCTCGTTCATGCGGTCGATCCGCACCTGCATCACCTGGAACTGCGGGATCATCCGGGCGATCACGGTGCCGATGGCGAGCAGCAGCACCGGGATGGCGACCAGGAGGATGAGGGTGAGCGGGCCGTCCTCGCGCATGGCCATGAAGACGCCGCCGACGATCGTCACCGGTGCCGCCAACAGCAGCGTGCTCGACATGAGGACCAAGATCTGGACCTGGCTCACGTCGTTGGTGATCCGGGTGATCAGCGACGGTGCGCCGAAGCGGGCGACGTCCTGCGCCGAGAACTCGCTCACCTGGTGGAACAGAGCCTGGCGCACGTCGCGGCCGAACGCCATCGCGACCCGGCTGCCGAAGTACACCGCGACGATCGCGAACACGACCTGCACGAGCGTCACGAGCAGCATCACGCCACCCGTGTGCCAGATGTAGCTGGTGTCGCCCTTCAGCACGCCGTTGTCGATGATGTCGGCGTTGAGTGTCGGGAGGAACAGCTGGCACGTGACCTGGACACAGGTCAGGAGGAAGACGATGACCAGCTGTCCGCGGTAGGGCCGGAGGAATCGGCGCAGGACGCGGATCAGCATGGGGTGGGTTCCTGCGTCGGGTTTCGCGTCATCGGCGTTGGGTGTCGAATCCTCGGGCGGCGAATCTTTGCCTATCGAATGATAGGGATCTCGAACGGTTGGGACACCATAGTGTACGCTCCCCGCATGATCCGCAGCGCGGTTTCGGACGACGCAGCTCCCGAGCAGAAGCCCGCGGTCACGCACGACAACCTCACCGCGCTCCTGCGGCTGGTCGGCCTCTACCGCCGCACGTTCGCCGGCCTGCTCGCGGAGGAGGCGTGGGTGGTCGAGAGCGGCGTGAAGGCACCCACCTACGGGGTGCTCAACGTGGTCGGTCAGCGCGGGCCGGTGTCGCAGCGCGAGGTGTGCGACGTGCTCGGCGCGCACCCGTCCGACATGGTCGAGATCATGGACATCGTCGAGCGGGAGGGCTGGGTCGAGCGCCGCCGCGATCCCACCGACCGCCGCCGTTACCGGCTCACGCTCACCGCGGCGGGCCGGCGGACCCTCGCCCGCTACGACGCGATCGCCGAGCGGGCCGAGGCACTCGTGCTCGAGCCGCTCAACGAATCCGAGCGCCGCCGGCTGATCGACCTCGTCTCGAAGGTCGTCGCCGCGCAGCCCGGCCCGTCGCCCCGCCGCTCCGAGACCTGAGCCGGGTTCGGACGTCCGGGGGGCCCACCACCGTTCGACCCAGGGTCGGGGTGCGCTCGATCGCCGACCGAAATAGAGTCCCGCGGACCCGCCGTGTTCCCACGAGGAGCTTTTCATGGCTACGAACTACCGGATCATCTCGGCCGACGGCCACACCATCGAGCCGCCCCACATGTGGGAGACCTACCTGCCGGCCAAGTTCCACGACCGGATGCCGCGCCTGGTGAAGGACCCGAAGGGCGGCGACGCGTGGGAGCTCATCCCCGGCGCTCCCGCGATGCCGCTGGGCCTCGTCACCAGCGCGGGCCCGTGGGGCAAGCGCTACGAGGAGCTCGAGTGGTACGGGTCGACCTACGACAACATCCGGGCCGGTGCGTTCGACGGCAAGGCGCGCCTCGAGGACCAGGACTTCGACGGCGTGTCCGCCGAGGTGCTGTACCCGTCGCAGCGCACGATGGGCACCTTCATGGCCCAGCCCGACGACGAGTACCACCTCGCCGGGATCGATGCCTACAACCAGTGGATGCACGACGAGTTCATGGCCGCGGATCCGGAGCGGCTCATCGGGCTCTACCAGATGCCCGCGGTGAACACCGACGTCTCCGTCGCGAAGCTCCGTGAGGCGAAGCAGCTCGGCTTCAAGGGGGTGATCCTCTCCGCGTACCCGAGCGGGAACCCGAAGCTCACGGCCGACGACGAGCCCTTCTGGGCCGTGGCCGAGGAAGAGGGCATCCCGATCCACATCCACGTCGGCCTGCGCCAGGCCGGCGGGCGGCAATCCGGGGTGGCACCCGCGGCACGCAAGGCCCAGGAGGTCCCGACCTTCCTCGCCAAGCTGCCCGACCTCCAGGGCATGGGCGGCGCGATCGGCGACGCGTCCGGCTTCATGTCGGAGTTCATCTACTCCGGGATGTTCGACCGCTACCCGAACCTCCACATCATCGGCGCCGAGATCGGTGCGGGCTGGGTGCCCAACCTGCTCGAGCACATGGACGACCACTGGTGGCGGAACCGCACCTGGACGAACTCGCAGCTCGAGCTCCTGCCCAGCGAGTACTTCCGTCGGAACTGGTCGGTCGCGTTCATCCGCGAGCCGTTCGCGATGGCCGTGCGGCACTGGATCGGGGTCAAGAACCTGATGTGGTCCAACGACTACCCGCACCACCGGCACGACTGGCCGTACAGCCGCCGGGTGATCGAGGAGTCGATGGCCGGGGTTCCCGACGACGAGAAGCAGCTGATGATCTGCGGGAACGCCCAGCGCGCCTACGGCCTCGGCTGAGTCCGGCCTCCCGGCCATGTCCACGGTGGGGGCGGGGGACGCGCTCTGGCGCGACCTCATGGGGACGCTCGCGTCGCTGCCCGAGCGCGTGACGGCCGAGACCACCAACGAGACCGAGGAGGCCGACCGCCTCCGCTACCTCCTCCGGTTCCTCCGGGCGGGCATCGCGCTGTGCGTCGAGTACGACGAGACGGAGACGCCGGCGCTCACCCACATGATCGAGGACCGGATGAGCTGGGGTCTCGACTCGCCCGACTGCCTCTACCTCTACTGCCGCATCCGGGCCGGAGGCACCTACCGGGTCGGCGGAACGCGGGGTGGTTCGCGCGCGATCGACGTGCAGGTCAACGCCGGCCACTACGCCGACGGGAAGTTCGGTCAGTGGCCGTCGGTCGCGGTCGTCGCGGGTGACGACCTCACGGTCGACGCCGACGGCGGCATCGACGTCGTGATCGGGGGTCCGCCCCGTGACCACGACTGGCTCCCGCTCGACGACCGCGACGGCTTCCTGCTGATCCGCCAGTACTTCGGCGACTGGGAGCGCGAAGCGCCGGCCACGCTCACCATCGAGCGGCTCGACGGACCGCCAACCACGCCCGCCCTCACCCTCGCGACGATGGCGGAGCGGATCGCGCTGCTCCAGGAGTGGCTCACCGCGGGCGCCCGCACGTGGGACGAGGTGAGCAAGGGCCTCGCGGGCCCGCCGATGGCCGACATCGAGCCGTTCCTCGTACCCGCCGGCGCGGGCGGGCTCAGCGGCCAGGCGTACGGCATGGGCTCGTGGCACTGCAGGCCCGACGAGGCCGTGGTCGTGGAGTTCGACCTGCCCGCGTCGTGCCGCCTGTGGAGCGTGTCGCTGTGCGACCGCACGTGGCAGAGCATCGACTTCTCCGACCGTCAGTCGTCGCTGAACTCGGCGCAGTGCACGCCGACCGCCGACGGACGGTTCGTCGGCGCGATCACGCACGACGACCCCGGTCTCGCGAACTGGCTCGACCCCGGCGGGCACACCGGCGGTTCCTTCGCGGTCCGCTTCCTCGACGCCGACCCGACCCCCACCGTCCGCTTCCGCACGGTGGGGCGGGCCGACCTCGACCTCGAGATCGGCGCCGACGCGCCGCGGGTGGACGCCGACACCCGGCGTGCCGCGTTGCGCTCGCGCCGGATCGGCGTCCAGCGCCGGTACCGCTGAGCGCGGGGATCCGCGCGGCCTCGACCTCCCGTTCTAGCCTCGGCGGGATGGCTCCGGGGGACGACGAGGTGGCGAGCGCAACCGCGGGCGACGAGACGGAGGTGCTCGACGCCTGGCGCGACTTCTGCCGTCGGCTCGAGGCCACGGGGGAGCGGGTCCTCGGCAACGACTTCCCCGGCGCGCCCGAGGAGCGGGTCGCGGCGATCGAGCACCTCGCGGGGCAGGCCCTCTGCTGGACGGGCTGGTCGGTGTTCCACGCCGATCCCCGCCGCCCGCGCTTCCAGCGCCAGAACGACCCCATCACGCCGTGGGGCGGCCCCAACGCCGACAACGTGTACCGGCACGCCCGGGTCGACGCGGCCCGCCGGTACCGCGTCCGTGGCCGGATGCGGTCGTGCGAGGACTTCATGCTCGCCGTGCGCATGGGGTTCATGCACCAGCCGCGCTGGGGCACGGTGTTCGAGGTCGCGGCGCACGACCTCGGGATCGGGCGCGGTGACGAGTTCGAGCTCGTGGTCGGCGGTGCCGAACCGGAAGACGCCGACGGCCGGTGGATCCCGTTGCCCGAGGGCGCGGCCATGGTCTCGTTCCGTGAGTACTACTTCGACTGGGACGCCGACGAGCCGGCGACCATGACGATCGAGTGCCTCGATGACGACGTCGACGTGCCCGCGCCGCGTCGCGGCGCCGCGGAGCTCGCGGTCCGGCTCGCCGAGGCCGCGTCCGGGGTGGAGCACTCCGTCGAGTACTGGAACCGGTACCTGGACGAGCACCGGTCGGAGAACGTCGACAACGCGTTCGCGCCGCCGATGAAGGTGACCAAGGGATTGGCCGCAGCGCGCTACGGCTTCTTGTTCTGGGACCTCGACGACGACGAGGTGCTCCTCGTGGAGTCCGACGTCCCCGCGGCTGCGTATTGGAGCTTCATGGTCTACGACCTCGGCACCTACGAGCTGGTCGATCCTCTCGACCGCCCGACCTCGCTCAACCACACGCAAGCCGTGGTCGATCCCGACGGGCGAGTCCGCGTCGTCCTGGCCCCCACCGATCCGGGTGCCCCGAACTGGCTCGACACCGGCGGCCGACGCTGCGGGCAGCTCACGTTTCGCTGGTTCTGGTCGGACGGCGATCCCGCGCCGTCGGCGCGCGTGGTGGCGCGCGACGCGCTGTTCGACGCGCTCCCGGCGGGAACCGCACGGGTCGATCCCGACGCGCGCCGGGCCGTGCAGCGCGCCCGGCGGGAGCACCTCGCCTGGCGGTTCCGCACGTGAGCGGAGGCGCCGGAAGACCGCAGGGCAGGCCGGGATGGGTGGACGCGGTCAACCGCGGCGACGTGTGGCCGATGGCCGAGGTCGCCGCCGCTCCCTTCACCGTCGACCGCCTGGCCGGGGAGGTCGCGTCGAGGCTGGGCGTCGATCCGGTCGACGTGACCGACGGGCTCGGCGGCGCGGCGATGGAGGGCCTCGAGGTCCTGCTGCGGGCGCTCGAGGGCGAAGCCCGCCTCACCGTGCTCGGACGGTGGATCACGCACCGGTTCCTCGGCCGGCTCGTGGAGCAGCGGCTCGCGCTCGACGCCTACGCGGCGCGTGACCCCGGAGTGCTCGACGAGCCGATCGACGAGCCGTGGTTCGTCGTCGGCGCGCCGCGGACGGGGACCACGATCCTGCACGGGGTGCTCGCCCAGGACCCGCGCCACCGTGTTCCCGAGGGGTGGGAGCTCCTCCGCCCCGTACCCCCGCCGGACCCCGCGACGCGCGACACCGACGTGCGCATCGCGTTGGCCGACGCGGAGCTGCGCACGCCGCAGGTGGTGGTGTCGGGGCTCACCGCGATCCACGAGTACTCGGGCCGCATGCCGAAGGAGTGCCTGTCGGCGATGTCGCTGGCGTTCCGGTCGGAAGAGTTCGTGTCGCGCTACGACGTGCCGTCGTACGTCGCGTGGTTGCAGGCGTGCGACATGGGCCCCGCGTACGACGTGCACCGTCGGGTGTTGCAGGTGCTCCAGCGGCGTTCGCCGCGCCGGCGCTGGGTCCTGAAGTCGCCCGTGCACCTCCAGGCCCTCCCCGTGCTGCTCGCGGTGTACCCCGACACGCGGCTGTCGGTGACCCATCGTGACCCGTTGGTCGTGCTCGGCTCGGTCACGAGCCTGGTGGCGTCGATGCGGGCCGCGCACAGCGACGACGTCGACGTCCCCGGCATCGCCCGCTACCACGCGCGCCTCTACGGGGCGTCGCTCGATGCGCTCGTCGACGCGTGCGACGACGAGCTGGTGGCGCCGGATCGCGTCACGCACAGCACGTTCGCCGACTTCCTCGCCGACCCCCTCGCGGTGGTCGAGGGCTGCTACCGCCACTTCGGGTGGGATCTCCCCGACGCGACGCGCGGGGCGATGGCGGAGTACCTCGCCGGGCATCCGCAGGGCCGCCTGGGCCGCCACGAGTACACCTTCGCCGGGCTCGGGCTGGATCCGGACGAGGAACGGGCCCGGTTCGCCCGGTACGTCGACCGGTTCCGCGTGCCCATCGGAGCCGTCTCGTGAGCGACACGCCGGACGTCTCCCGGATCGCCTCGGCCACGCGGCTGGGTGAGCTGCTGGGGGATCGCGTGCCGCCCGCGTCGAGCGTCGGCACCGACGCGGTGGAGCTGGCGGACGCGGTCCGTGACCTGCTCGACGCCGTCGTCGGCACCGACGTCGACGACGAGACGCGCGCCCGGGTCGCGCGGGAGGTCCGGGGCCTGGCCGACGAGCTCCGGGTCCGGCGCCGCGACCCGGTCATCGTGCTCGTGCGGACCGAGGACGGCCGGCTCGACAACCTGACCCAGGCGGGGAACGGTGTGCTCAACCCGCGAGCACCGGCACTTCGGTTCGAGTCGTTCCCGCCGCCTCCGGCTTCCGGCGCGCCGTTCCGGTCGGTCGAGGTGGTGGGGCACTGCACGCTCGACGCGTCGTTCGGCGGCGGTCCGTCACGCGCGCACGGTGGCGCGGTTGCGACGCTGCTCGACGAGGCGCTCGGTCGCGGTGCCGTCGCTGCCGGTGTGCCCGGTCTCACCGTCGCGCTGGAGGTGCGGTTCCGTGGTGGCGTACCGCTCGGCCTGCCGCTGCGGGTGACGGCGCGCTGCGACCGCGTCGACGGCCGCAAGCGGTTCGCGTCGGGCGAGGTCCGCCAGGGCGACGCCGTGCTCGCCGAGGCCACTGCCGTCTACGTCGCCGAACGCCCCGACTGACCGACCCGACCGGATGCCGCGTCCGGACGCGAAGAGGGAGCCGGCGAACCGGCTCCCTCTCCTTCGATCAGGTGCGCTCGGGTTTCCCCGAGCGGCGATCAGATCGGGCGGACGTTCTGGGCCTCTACGCCCTTGCGCCCGGGGGCGACGTCGAACTCGACGCGTTGCCCTTCGTCGAGGGACTTGTATCCGTCACCCTGAATCGCGGAGAAGTGGACGAAGACGTCCTCCCCACCCTCACGGGAGATGAAGCCGAATCCCTTTTCCGCGTTGAAGAACTTGACAGTGCCTTGAGTCAACTAACCATTCCTTGTGATGCCGCCGTTTCGTACGTTGAACCGGCGTGCCCATCGAGCGTACGTGCATTTCGCGAGATCTGGGCGCGCGCGTCCGGATTTTCCGTCAGGACACGTGCCCGGCGGGCTCGAACTCCGCCAGCACGGCGGCGATGCGGGTGCGCGTGGTGTCGTCGAACTTCACCCGGCCGGCCGCCGCGTTCTCCGCGATGTGGTCCGGCGTGCGGCTGCCGGGGATGGGCACGACGACCCGACTCCGGTCGAGCAGCCACGCGAGCGCGAGCTGCGCGGACGTGAGCCCGAGCTCGGTGGCGAGGTCGCGCACGGGCTCGAAGCGGGCGTTGTTGGCGGCGAGGTTGGGACCCGCGAGGCGCTCCACGCCGGTGCGGAAGTCGCGTTCGTCGAGTGTGGTCAGCGTGCCGGTGAGGAAGCCCCGACCGACGGGCGCCCACGCGACGATGCCCACCCCGGTGCGCTCGCAGTGCTCGAGCAGCCCCGGCTCGATCGGGTGCCACATCGACCACTCCGCCTGGATGGCGTCGATCCGGTGGACGCGTTGCGCACGCACGAGGTCGTCGAGCGTGACGTTCGACAGGCCGAGGTGACGGACGAGACCGGCCTCGACGAGCGGCGCCATCGCGCCGACGGTGTCCTCGATCGGCACCTCGGGGTCGGGGAAGTGGGGCGAGTACACGTCGACGTAGTCGGTGCCGAGGCGGCGCAGGCTGCGTTCGAGGTACGCGCGCACGACCCGCGGCTCGGCGTTGATGCGGAACTCGCCGCTGCCCCACGGCACGGGAAGCCGGTGGCTGGGCTCGCCATCGAGGATCCGCAGCCCGAACTTCGTTGAGACCTGGACCTCGTCGCGCCGGCGGTCGGCGAGGAACGCGCCGATCTGGCGCTCGTTGACGCCGTACGAGTCGGACGTGTCGACGAACGTGCAGCCCGCGTCGAGGGCGGCCGCGAGTGAGCGCGACGCGTCGGCGTCGTCGGCACGGGCGTACGTCCCCGCGAGCACCATCGCCCCGTAGCCCACCGCGGGCACGGCGAGCGACCCGAGCGTCCGCGCCGGGAGCGGCACGGTCACGGCGCGAGCCACTCCTCGAGCGACGCGTCCTCCCAGTCGTCGGGGCCGTACACGGTGCGCGGGAGGGGGGTCATGATGTGGGTGTCGCCGCCGGTGACGAACTCGGCCGACCGGCGCTCCCACGCGACGATGCGGTCGTCGGCGACGCCTTCGTCGCAGAGGCCGCGGGTGGTGTCGCGCGCCTGGCGGAAGCGCACCTGCGCCTCCACGCTGGTGGCCCACACCATGACCACCTCGTGCTGGTTGCTCAGCACCTCGTAGATCCCGGTCGGCTCGTGTCCGTGGTCGCGCATCATGGGGACCCGCGCCTCGACGACCGCGTCGAGGAAGTCGAGCGCGCTCCCCGGACGCACCGAGAGGATCTCGTTGACGAACACCGTGCCCTGCACGCCTTGCGCCGCGAGGTCCTCGGTGGTCGGTGATCCGGGGACGCCACCGCAGAGACGGTCGAACCCGCCGGTGCGCCACTGCGCGGCCTCGTCCCACCAGTCGCCGTAGAACGCCTTGCGCCGCTTCAGGTTCATCCGGTCGACGTTGGCGGCCCATCCTTCCCAGCCCTTGGTGCCGATGTCCCAGATGTTGACGACCTGGGGCCAGCGCCCGCCACCGGCCGCGCACACGTAGAACGAGCCCTGGAGCCCGAACATGTCGGGCATGCGCAGCACGGGGTCCTTCCAGAGGTGCTCCATGTAGGCGTACTGCCCCTGCCCGACGACGTCGACCACCTCGTAGAGGTAGAGGTTGCGCGTTCCCATGTGCCTCCGATCGGTCCCCGCCTGCGCTCGCGCGCGGACGCTAATCCGCGGAGCGCGGCGACGGCGGCCGTTGCCCGATTCGGGAGGAACGCGAAACCTGGATAGCGTCGGGTCGATGCGGTCGCGACGGAGGATCCGGCAGAGTCGATGACGCGCTTCTGGTCGTACATCGCGGTGCAGCTGGGGAAGCATGCGATCTGGGTGACGGTCATCGGCCTGCTCGTCACGATCGGGCTCGGTGCCGGCATCTCCAAGCTCGAGTTCGCCACCGGGCAGGACAGCTACCTCAACAAGGGCGACCAGGTCGCGAAGGACAACGTCGTCTACCAGGACCTCTTCGGGGGCCAGGCGATGCTGACCGTCATCACGATGCACGACGGCAAGACCATCGACGAGCTGTTCACGCCCGACGCCATCGCCCAGCTCCAGCGGTTCCAGGACACGCTCGACGCGAGCGGCCGGGTCAAGGGCGTGGTCTCGCCCCTCACCGCGCTCGAGCTGTCCGACTCGCTCGTCTCCAGCCCCGACGGCAACCCGCTCGACAGCGTGGCCGCGAAGGCGATCCTCGCGGCGCAGGCCAAGGAGGTGCCGGGCTCGCCCGCGGCCGAGGCCCGGGCCGCGGACGCGCTGGAGACGCTGCAACGGGCTTCCGCGATCCCGGAGGCGGACCGCACGCTCGAGAACCCGGAGTGGGTCAAGTTCCTCCTCTACAACAACGACGGCGACGTCCGGAAGGCGCTGCGGTCGGTGTTCGTCGACGACCGCCACGCGCAGATCGTCACCCGCCTCCCGGGCAACCTGTCGCTCGAGGACGAGGGCACCGCGTCGGAGCTCGTGCAGAAGCAGGCCGCGCGGCTCGACTTCCCGAACGCCGGCACCGTCACCACCGGCGCGCCCGTCTTCCTCAAGGACCTCAACGACTACCTGCGGGGCGGGATGCTCTCGCTCGGCGGCCTCGCGGTGCTGATCATGGTCGTGATCCTCGCCGTGCTCTTCCGGGTTCGGTGGCGGCTGCTGTCCCTCGGCGTGGTGATCGTCGGCGTCATCTGGGCGTTCGGCATCGCGGGCTACCTGGGGATCCCGCTCACCATCGTCACCATCGGCGGTCTCCCCGTGATGCTCGGCATCGGCATCGACTACGCGATCCAGATGCACGCACGGGTGGAGGAGGAGGTGGTGGTCGACCGGTCGCCGCACCCGATCCAGGAGACGGCCCGCAACCTCGGGCCCGCGCTGCTCATCGTGACGTTCGACGCGGTGTTCGCGTTCCTCGCCCTGCGGTTCGCGAAGGTCCCCATGATCCGCGACTTCGGGCTGCTGCTCGCGGTCGGCATCGTGGCGATCTGCATCTGCTCGATCATCCTCCCGCTCGCCACCCTCGGGATCCGCGAGTACCGCTCGCCCACGAAGGGACGCGACTACCGCAGCGGTCCGCTCGGCCGGCTCGTGGTGTGGCTCGGGAGCCTGCCCACCAAGGTGGCGGTGGGCTTCGCGGTGGCCAGCCTCGTGATCTTCGCGGCGGGCATCGCGGTCGAGGGCAAGCTCACCCTCCAAACCGACCCGGTGCTCTGGGTGAACCAGCAGAGCCAGACGGTGAAGGACATCCGCCAGGTGGAGGCCCAGACGGGGAGCTCGGCCGAGCTCGGCGTGTTCGTCACCACCAAGGAGGACGTGTTCACCGACGAGTTCGCCACGTTCGCCCACGACTTCACCCGCGACCAGCTGCGCAAGAACTCCGCCCTGGTCCTCACCGGGTCGAGCATCGAGACCGCGATCGGCGACATCGTCAACGACGTGCCGGGCGGGAGCGACATCGCTCCCCGCGGCGAGGACGTGCGGGCCGCCTACGACGTGGCCCCCGAGGCGATCAAGAGGTCGACCGTGAGCGGCGACGACCAGGCGTTCAACATCATCTTCCGCGTCGCGCCCACCTCGCTCGAGCAGCGGGTCCCGCTGGTGCAAGAGATCCGCGACCGGACACCGTCACCGGAGGGCATCCGGGCCATCCCGTCGGGGCTCGCGGTGGTGGGCGTGGGGCTCAGCGAGAACCTCGAGGCGAACCGCGTGGAGCTCACGTACCTCGCGATCGCCTTCGTGTTCCTGTTCCTCGCGATCCGGCTCCGCTCGATCATCCGGGCGCTGCTCTCGCTGGTGCCGGTGCTCATCGCGGTCGGGGTGTCGGTGCTCGTGGCCTACGCGCTGGACCTCGAGCTCAGCCCGATGACGGCCGTGGGCGGGCCGCTCGTGATCGCGGCCTGCACCGAGTTCACGTCGCTCATCCTGCTGCGGTTCATCGAGGAGCGGCGCCGGGGCTTCGAGCCGCGCGCGGCGATGAACGAGACCGCGTCCCGCACGGGGCGCGCGTTCGTGGTGTCGGCGCTCACCGCGATCGCGGGTGTCGCCGTGCTCTCGCTCTCGTCGCTGCCGCTGCTGCGCGACTTCGGCCGGGTCGTCGCCATGAACGTGACGGTCGCGCTCCTCAGTGCGCTGGTGGTGCTCCCGCCCCTGCTCGTGTGGGCCGAGAAGCGCAGCTGGGTGTCACGGGGGATGCTCGACCGACCCGACGTGCCCTTCATCGAGGTGCCGGAGCGCGAGCAGTTCTAGGTCAGATGGGCTGGCGCACGAAGGCGACGACTCCGGGGTTGCCATAGACGTCGTTGGCGAACGGCTGCCAGTCCTGGGCCTTGAGCCGGAAGTCGAGGAAGTCGATCGTGGTCGCGAGGACCACGGCGAAGGCCGGGTCCGCGGGACTCGTGTAGGGCGGCGCGTGCCCGGCCCCCCAGACCGCGACGGTCCAGGACGGATCACCGAGCACGGCGCGGTCCCAGTCGACGGTCTCGGCAAAGTCGTTGTACTCGTCGTTCTCGCTCGCGAAGTGGAGCAACGCCCGGCCGTTGGCCTGGTACGGCGCGCCGCCGCCGAGGTACGCCGCGTATGCGATCACGGCGCGAACACGCGCGTCGGTGCGCCCCGCTTCGAGCGCGTCGCCGAACGCGAGCAGCGCACCGTCGGAGTGCCCGGCCACGGCGATGCGCTGGGGGTCGATGAGGCCCCCGAGCACCGGGTCGCCGGACGCGCCGCGGTCGAGCACGGCGGACGTGACGAACTGGAGATCACCGAAGTGCGCGTCCCAATCGACGGTGTCGGTGGGTCCGGCGGGGCGTCCGCTGAGGAGGGGGAGGGTGGGGGCGACCACGACGTATCCCGCGGCCGCGATGCCCTTCAGCAGGGGACGGTAGAACGCGGGGTCGACCGCGAAGCCGTGGGCGAAGACGACGAGCGGGTACGGGCCGGTGCGATCGGTGGGGTACCAGACGGTCGTCGGGAGCGTGCGCACGGCGTCGCCGGGGTACGCGCCGAAGGCCGGCGTCGGGCGGGTGGTGTCGGTGAAGACGTAGCTCGTGCCCGACACCGCGTTGGACCGCGAGACCGGCATCGGGCTCACGGGGTCGGGTGGGGGCGGTGGGGGCGGCGTGCACGCGGCCGCGACGGCGCCCACGGCGACGACGATCGCGACGAGGGCGGCCCGGGGACGCATCGTCACATTGTCGTCGGGGTGCGAACCGACCTGAAGGCGCAGCCCCGACCCGGGCCCCGGGGCCGGTCCGGGCGCCCGGCCGCGCGGGTTCAGGCCTCGTCGCGGGGGACGTAGGTGTGGACGGCCGCGGCGTCCGGCGGGCCGTCCGGACCGAAGCGCTCGGCCGTGAACTGGCGGGGGAACCAGTGCGGGTAGGGCAATGGGGTCGCGCTCACGTGGGCGAGCACGGCCCGTTCGGCGGGCGTCAACGACCACGACGCCGCCGCGAGGTTGTCGGCGAGCTGCTCGGCGGTGCGGGCCCCGACGATCACCGACGACACGGCCGGATTGGCCCGGACCCAGTTCAGCGCGACCTGGGCGACGGACACCCCGCGCGCGGACGCGACGTCGCGCGCCACGGCGAGGATCCGCCACGCGCGCTCGTGGTCGACCGGACCGACGCCGAGGTCGCCCACCATGGCGCGGCGCGTTCCGGCGGGCGTGGCGTCGGGACGGAACTTCCCCGACAGCAGCCCGCCCGCGAGCGGACTCCACACCAGGATTCCGAGACCGAGGGCCTCGCACGCGGGGATCACGTCCCACTCCAGCTCGCGGGCCACGAGGCTGTAATAGGCCTGGACCGCGACGTAGCGGTCGAGCCCGCGCTGCGCGGAGATCCCGAGCGCCCACGCGATCTGCCACGCCGCGTGGTTCGAGCACGCGAGGTACCGCACCTTTCCCGACCGAACGAGCCGGTCGAGCGCCCCCAGCGACTCCTCGAGCGGTGTGCACCCGTCGAACCCGTGCACGTGGAAGAGGTCGATGTGGTCGGTGCCGAGGCGGCGCAGGCTGGCTTCGCAGGCGCGCACGATGTTCCAGCGCGACTGGCCGACGTCGTTCACCCCGTCGCCGGTCCGAGCGTGGACCTTGGTGGAGATCAGCACCTCGTCACGACGGCATCCGAGCGCCTGCCCGAGCACCTCCTCGGCCCGGCCGCCGCTGTAGCTGTTGGCGGTGTCGAAGAGGTTGACGCCCGCGTCGAGCGCGAGGCCGACCATGTGGCGCGCGGCGTCGACGTCGATGGTGCCCACGGGCGACTGTGCGCCGCCGCCGAAGCCCATCGTGCCGAGGGCGAGCGTCGACACCTGGAGCCCGGTGGTGCCCAGGAACCGCGTCTCCATGGCCGTCGTCCTGCTCATCCCCGATCGCGGCGCGTGCGCTCGGCGACCTGCGCGCGGATCTCCTCGGGGTTCACACGGACGTCCAGCCGCCGTCGACGGGGATGTTCACGCCGGTGATGTAGCCCGACTCGTCCGACGCGAGGAACAGCGCGCACGCCGCGATCTCCTCGGGCTGCGCGCGCCGCTTGATGAGGAGCTTGGCCATCACGGCGGCGTCGAACTCGGGGGTGAGGCGCCCGCTGCGCTCGAGTGCAGGGGTCCACACCGCGCCGGGCGAGATCGCGTTCACCCGGATGCCGTGGTCCGCGTACTCCTCGGCGAGGCTGTGGGTGAGCCCGATCACTCCCGCCTTCGCGGTCGAGTGGGCCATCCCGCCGACGAGGCCGGGGAGCAGGGTCGAAACCATGCCGGACACCGACGCGGTGTTGACCACGGACGACCAGGTCTCACCCGGAGTGCGGCGAAGGTGGGGGAACGCGGCCCGGCAGGGGAGCCACACGCCGTCGAGCTCGATCTCGATGGCGTTGCGCCAGCGGGCGCGGTCCATGTCGGCCAGCGTGCCGTAGTCGGCCCGGGCCGCGTTGTTGTAGAGGACGTCGAGACGGCCGAAGCGGTCCATCGCGGTCCCGATCCAGCGCTCGACGTCGGACTCGTCGCTCACGTCGGTGCGGACCGCGACGGCGACGCCGCCGGACGACGAGTCCCGCGCCGCATCGTTCGCCTCCGCCTCGGTGACGCGGGCCGCGTCCTCGTCGAGATCGCAGCCCACGACGCGCGCGCCATGGCGGGCGAAGAGGATCGCCGCGGCACGACCCTGACCGCTGGCGATCCCGCTGATCGCCACGACCTTGCCCGCGAGCCGGGGTCCGAACGCGGCGGTGCTCACGTGATCACGTCACCTGCGGGAGCACATCGCTCGCGATCAGCTCGAGCGTGGCCGGCGCGGCGCGGTCGTGCAGGAAGAAGATGAACTCGGTGAAGCCGAGGGCGCGGTGCTCGCCGATGCGGTCGACGATCTGGTTCGGCGTGCCGATGTACCCGCCGTCGTGCAGCCCGAAGCCGGGGCTGCCGAAGCGGCGCTCGCCCTTCGCCACGGCGTCGGCCAGGGCGGCGTCGTCGGACGCGATGACCATCACCGCTTCGAGCGAGCGTCGGATCTCCGACGGGTCGCGCCCGACGCGGGCGCACTCGGCGTCGAGGACCGCCGCCTTGTGCGCGAGCTCGCCGAGCGCGTACGTCGGCACGTTCCACACGTCGGCGAAGCGGGCAACGAGCGGGAGCGTGCGCTTCTCGCCCACCCCGCCGACGTACACCGGCGGGCGCGGCTGCTGCACCGGGCCGGGGACGTTGGGGTAGTCCTTCACCTGGAAGTGCTTGCCCGTGAAGGTGGTGGGCTCGCCGGTGAACATGCGGGTGACGATCTCGAGCGTCTCCTCGAGGATCTCCGACCGGTGCGCGAGCGTGTCCCACGGGATCCCGGCCTCGACGTGCTCGGGCTCGTACGAGCCGCTGCCGATCCCGAAGTTGAGCCGGCCGTTGGAGATCACGTCGAGGGTGGTGGCCATCTTCCCGAGCACCGCGGGGTGGCGGAACGTCGCGCACAGGACCATGTGGCCGACGCGCAGGCGCTCGGTCTCGGTGAGGAGCGCGGTGGCGGTGGTCCACCCCTCGAACGCGGGCATCTCGGGGAGCATCGGGCCGTAGAGGTGGTCGAACAGCCAGAACGAGTCGAAGCCGAGCTCGTCGCAGTGCTTGGCCCGCGCGGCGAGGTCCTCGTACGAGAACTGGATCTGGGGGACGTAGATCCCGATCCGGACGGCGTCGTCGGTGGCGTGAGCGGTCATCCGCGCACCCTAGGCCCGCCCGACTTCCCCCCGCATCCGCCTCCACTGCCGTCTTGGCGTCACTGGTGCCGCTGACAGCGGCACCAGTGACGCCGAAAGGAGACCGGGGGCGTTACCAGAGCTGGTCGGCGTAGGTGGGGGTGCCGGGGATCACCGGGATGAACGGCGCGAGCAGGCCGAGCGTGGCGACGCCGGACGCGGCGACGGGCGCGCTGAGCGCCCGCTCGATCGCGGGCCAGTCGCCGCGCGGGTCGGCCGACGTGAACCACGCGACCAGCACCTTCTCGTCCACGCCGTCCCCGGTGCCCGGGACGCCGGGGAAGTCGCGCGGGGCGAACGCGAGCGCCTGGGCGAGCGGCGAGCCGTCGGCGAGGGCACCGGGCGCCCAGTCGTCGAGCACCCACGCGGCCACGGCCTCGGTGTCGGCGTCGGGCGCGCGGTCGAGCCAGGTGACCACGAGCCCGCCGTACGGGTGGTCGAGCGCGATCTCGGCCGGCACCGGCCAGCCCGGACGGTTCGCGCTGCCCGTGAAGTCGTAGAGCGACGTGGAGATGTGCTCGCGGTCGGGGTTCATGCGCCCTTGTTCCCCGAGCCACTGGGTCTGGGGGAACGACCACGCGAAGTGCTCGTCGACCCGGTCCTTCAGGTACCAGTAGAGGGCGAGGTAGCTGCCCTGGTCGACGGGCTTCGCCACGGTGCTGGGGTCGGGGCTGCGCAGCGCCTTGAGGTCACGGGTGGCGACCCAGCGCCGGAACGAGAACGCCCACGGCCCGACCATCACACCGGAGTACGCGTGGTCGTGCTCATACCAGCGGTTGTACTCCGCGAGCCGCTCGGGATCCCGGGTCGGCTCGATCATCGTGATCATCGCGTGCCCCAGGTCGATGTGCGTGCCGTCGGCCATGTGCGTTGCTCCTCGGGTCCCGATCGGGCGGCGGTGTCGGGCGAGAGTCTGGCCGCTCGGGCGACGATGCACCATGCCGTCCGAGGGGCTCGAACGCCCGACGGGACGATTCCTGCCTCCGAGCGCCCCGGCTCGGTGGCGCCCCGAGCGAGGGAGTGGCAACCTACCGACGAACGCCGAGCCGACTCGGCGGAGGGGGGAACTCAGATGCCGACGGTGCGGGAAGCGACCCATCCCTGGGCCGAGCAGAAACGAGCGCGGACGGCCGACACCCCGGCGCTGCTCCCGGACCCCGAGCCGCGCGAGCGCACCTACACGATCATCTCGGTCGACGACCACCTCGTCGAGCCGCGCGACCTGTTCGAGGGTCGCATGCCCGCGCACCTCGCGGATGGGGCGCCCAAGGTGGTGGGCAACGACGACGGCCAGGAGCTGTGGCTCTACGAGGACGTGCTCTACCCGCAGATCGGCCTGAACGCGATCTCGGGACGTCCGAAGGAGCAGTGGAACATGGAGCCCGCGCGCTTCGACGAGATGCGCAAGGGCTGCTGGGACATCGAGGCCCGCGTCCACGACATGGATCTCGACGGGGTGTACGCCTCGCTGTGCTTCCCGTCGCTCATCGCCGGGTTCGCGGGCGCGGTGTTCTCGCAGAGCAAGGACCAGGAGCTCGGCCTCGCGTCGTTGCGCGCGTGGAACGACTGGCACATCGAGGGCTGGGCCGGTCCCCACCCTGACCGGATCATCCCGCTGCAGATCCCGTGGCTGTCCGATCCCGTGATCGCGGCCGAGGAGATCTACAAGAACGCGGCGCGCGGCTTCAAGGCCGTGAGCATGGCCGAGAACCCGGTGGACCTCGGACTGCCGTCCATGCACACCGAGCACTGGGACCCGTTCCTGCGCGCGTGCGAGGAGACGGAGACGGTGGTCTGCCTGCACAACGGCTCGTCGCGCTGGTCGGCCGCGCGGTCGCCGGGCGCGCCGCTCGAGCTGTACGCGACCCTCTTCACCGCGAACCCGCTCGCCACGGCCGCCGACTGGCTGTGGGCGCAGGTGCCGGTGCGATTCCCCGACATCAAGATCGCGTTCTCGGAGGGCGGGCTCGCCTGGGCGATCACGCTCATGGACCGTCTCGAGTGGGTGATGGGCCACTCGGGGTCCGGCTACAGCGCGTGGGCGGAGCCGAACCTGTCGCCGGCCGAGGTCATGCGGCGGAACTTCTGGTTCTGCACGATCGACATCCCGCCCACGCTCGCGCTGCGCGACCGGCTCGGGGTCGACCACATCATGATCGAGAGCGACTTCCCGCACGCCGACTCCACGTGGCCCGACACGCAGGCCAACGCGCGCCGCGGCCTCGCCGACCTCACGCCCGACGAGGTGCGCCAGGTCACCTGGGAGAACGCGTCGAAGCTGTTCCGCCACCCCGTGGCCGACGACTGGATCCGGTGACTCCCATCGAGTGACCGACCTGTTCGGGCGATCGTGTGGCCTATGGGGCCGACGATCGCCCAGACAGGGTGTCGAGGCGGCGCTGGAGGAGGCGGGCGTCGGCCGCGTTGGGCTCGCAGGCGAGGGCGGCACGGAGGGCGTCGGCAGCCTCGCCGCGGCGGCCCGACCGCTCGAGCAGGTCGGCCCGGGCCGCGTGGTACAGGTGCCAGCCGTCGACGCCCTCGGCCGTCTCCAGCACTGCGAGCCCGGCCTCCGGGCCGTGGGCCTCGGCCTCGGCGACGGCCCGGTTGACCCGGACGAAGGGGCTCGCGCCGAACCCGTCGAGGATGCGGTAGAGCTCGGCGATCTGGGGCCAGTCGGTCGCGTCCGCGGTGGGCGCGCTCGAGTGGAGGCAGGAGATCGCGGCCTGGAGCTGATACGGCCCCACCCGGCCCATGCGCAGCGCGCGCTCGAGCCGCGCGTTCGCGTCGGCGATCGCGTCGTGGTCCCAGCGGGTGCGGTCGGCGTCGCGCAGGAGGACCGGGTCGCCCGCGGCGTCGACCCGGGTGGACCGGCGCGCGTGGACCGACTCCATCAACGCGAGGAGGCCGAGGCACTCCGGCTCGTCGGGGATCAGGTCGCCGAGGAGGCGGGCGAGGCGCAGGCCCTCCTCGGCGAGATCGACGCGCTGGAGCTGTTGACCGACGGGCGCGTGGTGGCCGGTGGTGAAGATGAGATGGACCACCGCGAGGACGCTCGGGAGCCGCTCGCCGAGCTCGGCGTCGCGCGGGACCCGGCCGATGCCGATGCGGTTCGCCGTGATCTTGTGCTTGGCCCGCGAGATGCGCTGGCCCATCGTCGCGTCGGTCGTGAGGAAGGCACGCGCGACCTCGGTGGTGGAGAGCCCGCCGAGCACGCGCAACGCGAGCGCGACCTGCGCGTCGCGCGCCAGCGCGGGGTGGCAACAGGTGAAGATGAGCCGGAGCTGGTCGTCGCGCACGGTGTGGTAGGGCAGCGGGTCGGGATCTCGATCGGTGGCCGCGACCATCGCCTCCAGCTCCTTCTCGCGGCGACGAGCGTCGCGGCGGAGCCGGTCGAGGGCCTTGCGCCGCGCCACCGTCGTGAGCCACGCGCCCGGCCGCTCCGGGATCCCGTCGACGGGCCAGCGTTCGATCGCGACCACCGCGGCGTCGACGAACGCGTCCTCGGCGAGGTCGAGGTCGCCGGTCATGCGGAAGAGGGTGGCCACGACGCGGCCACCCTCCACCCGCACGATCTCGGCCAGGGACTCCGGGAACACGTGGTCCCTACATCTCCCACGCGGGACGGACTTCGACCTTGCCGCCGTCGCGCCACGCCGCCGGGATGTGGCGGGCGAGGGCGATCGCGCCGTCGAGGTCGTCGGCCTCGAGCAGGTAGAAGCCGCCGAGCCATTCCTTCGTCTCGGCGAACGGGCCGTCGGTGAGCACGAGCTCGCCGTCCTCGCCGCCGCGCACCTGGATGGTGGTGGCCGTCTCGGGGCCGAGCAGCGGGGCGCCGCCGGTGATGGCCGGCCCGGCGAGCTCGCCGAAGGCGCTGTACCCGCCCATGAAGTCGACGAAGTCGGGGGCGGTCGGGTCGGGGCGGTTGCCGTTCTCGTAGATGAGGGCGACGAACACGGGCATCGGATTGCTCCTCTGGTCTGGGTGGGTGCTCGGCGGGGCGGGGGTGCCGCCGCCGTGGGGACGACGAACGGGCGGACCGGATCTCGACAAGGTTCGCGTGATTCCACGCGCGCGGTCCCGCCCTACAGTGGCCCGATGACCTCGTCGCTCACCCAGGACGCGGCGGGCGCCCCCGATCCTGCGCTGGAGCAGACGCTCGAGGAGCACCGCCGCGAGCTCACCGGCTACTGCTACCGCATGCTCGGCGCAGGCTCCGAAGCAGAGGACGCCGTGCAGGAGACGATGCTGCGGGCGTGGCGCGGCTTCGAGACCTTCGAGGGCCGGGCGTCGTTGCGGTCGTGGCTCTACCGCATCGCCACCAACGTCTGCATCGACATGGCCCGCAGCCCCCAGCGCCGGGCCCGCCCGATGGCGCTCGGTCCGTCCACCCGCACCGCCGAGGCGGTCCTCGAGGAGAAGCTCGCCGAGGAGCGTTGGGTCATGCCGGTGCTCGACGCCGACGTCATCGACCTCGCCGGCGATCCTGCCGACGTCGCGATGGCGCGCGAGAGCGTGCGGCTCGCGTTCGTCGCCGCGCTGCAACACCTCCCACCGCGGCAGCGGGCCACGCTGATCCTGTGCGAGGTGCTGCGCTGGTCCGCGGCCGAGACCGCCGACCTGCTCGAGACGTCGATCGCGTCGGTGAACAGCGCGCTCCAACGCGCCCGGGCCACCCTCGCCGACCGGAACGAAGCGCCGCTCGACGCGCTGCTCGACCCCGCGCACCGGGAGCTGCTCGCCCGCTACGTCGACGCGTTCGAGCGCTACGACATCCCCCTCCTCGTCACCCTCCTGCGCGACGACGTCGTGCTGTCGATGCCGCCGTGGAACATGTGGCTCCAGGGCCCCGACGACGTCGCCGCGTGGCTGCTCGGTCAGGGGAGCGGCTGCCGCGGCAGCCGGCTGATCCCGATCGAGGTGAACGGCACCGCGGGCTTCGGCAGCTACCGCATGACCCGCCCCGGGCTGTGGGAGCCCTTCGCCGTGCAGGTCATCGAGGTGACCGGCGGCCGGATCACCGGTCACCACAACTTCCTCTACCCCGAGCACTTCGGCGACTACGGCCTGCCGCGCCGCATCGAGGACTGAGGGCCCCGATCGTCCTACGATCCGGCAATGCAAGCCTGGGTCGTCCGTACCGATGGTGAACCGCGCGACGTGCTCGCGCTCGAGGACGTCGCCGAGCCGACTCCCGACGCGCTCGCCGGACTGAAGCTCGACCTCGGGGGCTGGATCACAGACCCGGCCGACTTCGGCGCGGCGGACGACGACGGCGAGCAGGCGCTGTTCGCCCAGCGGGCCGCCGCCGCGAGCGCCCGTCCGGCCTACGAGGACTGGGTCCTGCTCCGGGTCGACGTCGCCGCGCTCGCCCTCCCCGACGTGACCATGGCGCGCGGCACGTACCCGGTGCGCGTGGCCCGGCCGTACGTCTCCGGGCAGGAGGCGGTGGGCGAGGTGATCGGGGCGCCGCCGAGCAGGGCCGACCTCGTCGGTCGCCGCGTCGTGGCCGTCACGATGCAGCCGTGGGGAAGCCTTGCTCCTGTGAGCGTGGGCGTGGGTCCGGTGTTCGAGGTGCCCGAGGGCATGGGCGACGCCGATGCCGCGGGCTTCGTGATCCCCGCGCACACCGGGTTCCACGCGGCGATCCGGCGCGGGAAGGTCGCGGCCGGTGAGACGGTCGTGGTGCTCGGCGCAGCCGGTGGGCTCGGCTCCGCCATGGTGCAGCTCGCGGCCGCTCGGGGCGCACACGTGATCGCAGTGGTCGGAAGCGACGACAAGGTTGCGCACGTGCGCGCGCTCGGTGCCGAAGCCGCGGTGGTGCACCACGGCGGTGACGTCGCGGCGGCGGTGCGGGCCGGGATCGGGCCCGCACCGGTGCAGGTCGTGCTCGACCCGGTGCAGGGCGACATGGGCGCGAGCGCCCGCACCCTCCTCGCCCCCGACGGACGCTGGGTGGTGTGCGGGCACGCGGGCGGGCTCGCGCCGATCGACCCGCACTTCTACATGGCCAACCACACGATCGTGGGTGCCACGCTCGGCGGCTACCCGCGCGACGTCATGCGCGCCATGGAGACCGAGGCCCAGGACGCGGTGGTCGCGTGGTGGCGCGAAGGCAAGTTCCGCCCGGTCACGACCGAGGTGGTCCCGTTCGCGGCCGTGCCCGACGCGTGCACCGCACTCGCCGAGCGTCGGACGCGCGGACGCGTCGTCGTACGGATCGACAGCTGAGGGAGGATCATCAACATGCGGTTCCGGGACAAGGTCGTGATCGTCACGGGCGCGGGGTCGGGCTTCGGCCGGACGACGGCGGCCCGCTTCGCCGAGGAGGGCGCCAAGGTCGTGATCGCCGACGTCGACGAGGCCGGCGCGCGCACCTCGGCCGGGCTGGTGACCGGCTCGCACGCCGAGGTGGAGGTGGTCGTCGGCGACATCTCCACCGCGGTGGGCGCGACCGCGCTCATCGACCACACGGTGCACCGCTTCGGCGGCATCGACGTGCTCGTCAACAACGCGGGGATCGCCCAGCTCGACACCACCGGGTCCTGGAGCTGCAGCGAGGAGGTGTGGGACCGCCTCGTCCAGGTGAACCTCAAGAGCGTCTACCTGTGCAGCAAGCTCGCGATCCCCCACATGCAGGAGCGCGGCCGGGGCGCGATCGTCAACATCTCGTCGATCGCGGCGTCGGTGTCGATCGGCGGTGCCGCCTACGCCGCGACCAAGGGCGGCATCGTGAGCTACACGCGCCATGCCGCGCCGGAGCTCGCGCCGCTCGGTGTCCGCATGAACTGCGTGGCGCCGGGCTTCATGCGCTCACCGATGTCGACGGGGGAGCGCCACGGCCTCAGCGCCGAGGAGCAGGAGTCGCGTCTCGCGGCGATGGGCGCGCTCGTCCCGATGGGGCACACGGGCTCGCCCATGGACATCGCCGAGGCCGTGCTGTTCCTGGCGAGCGACGACGCCGGATACATCACCGGCCAGGAGCTCGTGGTCGACGGCGGCTATCTCGTCCGCTGACCACTCCGGCTCGGTGGGTGCCGAAGCGGTGGCCTTCGGCGTGATGGGCGGGTGTCGGTCCGTGGCGTGGTTGGCGGAGCTGGTGGTGGGCGCGCCGATGCCTTCAGGCAGTCGCGTCTCGTCACGGATCAGCTCCATCCGGGGAAGCTCCCGTGTCGGTGAACCGTGCCCCGCGTCATGACCCGACAGTGATCCCATCCGTCGAGCCCGACCGAACCCGACGAGGATCGCGAGCACCATCACCCCTCGAGCCGACGGCATCTCGGCCGCGACCGAGGTCCTCTAGTGTCCTGAGCCTTGAGATCTGTCGGCGGGAGCTGGAGATGACTCGAGCGGTGGTCGATGCATGATCTGTTGATCTCGGGCGGCACCGTCGTCGACGGTACCGGTGCACCGGCGCGCACCGCCGATGTCGCCGTCACCGGGGGCCGAGTGACCCACGTCGGCCGTGTCGACGGTCCGGCCCGCCGGATGTTCGACGCCACGGGGTGCCTCGTCGCCCCCGGCTGGGTCGACATCCACACCCATTTCGACGGCCAGGCGACCTGGGATCCGCTGCTCACCCCGTCGAGTTGGCATGGCGTCACCACCGTCGTGATGGGCAACTGCGGCGTCGGATTCGCGCCGATGCGCCCCGGAAGCGAAGCCTGGCTGGCCGGGCTCATGGAAGGCGTGGAGGACATCCCGAGCGAGGTGCTCACCAGCGGCATGCCCTGGGGTTGGGAGACATTTGGCGACTATCTCGATGTCTTGGACCGGATGCCGCACGCCATCGACATGGGGGCGCTGCTGCCCCACGGGGCGTTGCGCGCGTACGTGATGGGTGAACGGGGCGCACGCAACGATCGGGCAGGCGACGACGACCTGCACGCGATGGACGAGATCGCGCGCGAAGCGTTCTCCGCGGGCGCGCTCGGAGTGAGTACGAGCCGAACCACCGTGCACAAGGCGGTCGATGGCGAGCCGGTGCCCGGGACGTTCGCCGACGATCGAGAGCTCGACATGCTCGCTCGAGCCGTCGCCGACCATCCCGGTGCCATCTTCCAGATCGTTCCGAGGGGCATCACCGGCGAGGACCCCCAGGGGCTCCAACGGGAGATGGACTGGATCACGCGCGTCGGCGTCGATCTCGGCTGCCCCACGACCGTCGAGGTGCAGCAGTCGCACGGCGACCCGGATGCTTGGCAGGCCGCGCTGGCCGCGTGCGAGGCCGCTCACGCACGTGGCGCGTTCACCCGGCCCCAGGTCGCCGGGCGGCTCATCGCCATCCTGTTCGGCCACCAGACCGCCCTGCACCCGTTCGCACGCCTCCCGAGCTACCTGCCACTCGCGCGGCTTCCGCTCGACGAACGCGTGGCCCGTTTACGAGATCCCGATCTCAGACGACGTCTCCTCGCGGAGGAGCCACCCGACGACCGCGAGACGCAGCTCTTGCCCTTCACTCCGGACAAGATCTTCCCGATTGGCGATCCCCCGGACTACGAGCCGGAACCCGAACAGTCCGTCGCCGCGCTCGCGCAGCACGAGCAGCGCAGCGTCAAGGACGTCCTGTACGACCGCATGCTCGATGGCGACGGACGCGAGCTGCTGATGTACGCCGGCGCGAACTACGCGTATGGCGACGGCGAAGCGGTACGGGCGATGCTCGAGCATCCGTTGACGTTGCTCGGAGCGTCCGACGCGGGCGCTCACGTTGGCGTCGTCTGCGACGCAAGCATGCCCACGTTCATGCTCACCCACTGGGCGCGCGACCGTCGTCGCGGCCCACGCCTCGCACTCGAACAAGTCGTCCACGACCAGACTCTCGACACTGCGCGCGCGTTCGGTCTGCACGACCGAGGGGTGTTGGCGGCGGGATATCGCGCCGACATCAACATCATCGATTTCGAGGGGCTACAGCTCCGCCGGCCCGAGATGCTCTTCGACTTGCCCGGCGGCTTCCGACGCCTCGTCCAGCGCGCCGACGGCTACGTGGCCACCATCGTCCACGGCGAGGTGATCACCGAACACGGAGAAGACACCGGCGCCCGCCCCGGACACGTCGTTCGCCGTCCCACACTCCGACGATGAGCGCGCCGTACGGCACCGCCCATCCGGGCCCGAGATCGCGACGGGAGGTACGCCATGAGCGACGCCGATGAGATGGCCGGTTGGGCCCAAGATCACCCGCGAGCAGCCCGACCTGTTCGACTCGGCTAGAAGCCGGCGGGAGCGCTCGGGGTGCCGGGCGCCTTCGGCGTGTAGTTCGGGTTCTCCTTCGCGTAGTCGTCCATCGCCTTGGCGACGGCGCGGCGCGCCTGCCCGTCCCAGTCCTTGTCGTCACCCATCGTCCACTCGTACGACTGCGTGGGCGCGGCGAGCTGGCCGTTGAAGTGCGGCATGACCTGCTCGGCGAAGATCTGGTACGAGCGGAGGGTGTCGTCGAGGTTGGCCCAGTAGCCGCCGTTGAGCAGGTACGTGCCGAACCCGCCCGACTGGTCGACGAGCCGCTGGATCTGCTCGATCGCGCGGTCGGCGGTGCCGATCACCACTGCGCCGCTCGCGTTGGCGGCGTCGATGCGCTCGTCGAGGCTCATGTGCGGCGGGCGCGGCACCGGTAGCACGTGGGTGAGGTAGTCGGAGATCTGCTCGTACCCGAACTTCAGCGCTTCACGCGCCTCGGCCTCGGTGTCGGCGAGGAACATCGGGCCGAGGAGCCGCCACTTCTCGCGCTCCACGGTGTGGCCGTGCCTGTCGGCTTCGGCTTCGGCGACCTCCCAGTGCGAGGCCAGGCGTTCGTAGCCCTCGGGCGACGTCGCGCTGATCGACAGCAGGCCGATCCCGTGCTTGCCCGCGAGCTTCGGTCCGGCGGGGGAGAACGATCCCGCGACCGCCATCTCGATGTGTGGGTGGCTGTACGGACGGATCTGGAGCACGGCGTCCTGCACGGTGAACCAGTCGGTCTTCACCGTCACCGGCTCGGTGGTGCGCTGCAACGCCATGATGACGTCGAGGCTCTCCTCCATCATGCGGCGCTGGTCGTCGGGATTGATGCCGAGGACGTGTGCGTCGAACGGCAGCTGGCCCGGGCCGCAGCCGAACATCACCCGACCACGGGTGAGGTGGTCGAGCAGCACCATCCGGTCGAGGAGGATGAACGGGTGGTGGTATGGCAGCGAGCTGACGCCGGTGCCGAGGCGGATGTGGCTGGTGCGCTCGGCCGCCACCGCGAGGAACAGCTCGGGCGACGCGATGAGCTCGAGGCCACCGGAGTGGTGCTCGCCCACCCACAGCTCGTCGTAGCCCAGCGCGTCGAGGTGCTCCGCGACGATCAGGTCCTGCTGGAGCGACAGCGTGGGGTTGCCGGGGAGCGGGTGGAACGGAGCCATGAAGACGCCGAACCGCATCGGCGCCGGCGGGGGTGTCTGCGTGCCTGCCATAGGGGCGGACGGTAGCCCAGGATGACGCCGGCGTCAGGTGCGCTCAGGTGGTGCGACGGAGGAAGGCCTCGACTCGCCGGAGCCGGCCGTCGGGGGCGAGGTCCACGGCCATGCAGACACGTGAGACGAGTGGCCCGTCGGCCGTGGTCAGCCGCTCGGTGACCTCGACGTAGCAGCGGTCGCCTTCGGCGAGCGCCCGGTCGACCGACACCGTGTGGTCGGTGATCGTGGGCAGGAGCTCGGCGAGGAACGCGACGTAGCCCTCGGGATCGGGGAACACGTGCTCCGCGTAGGGGCCGACCCGCTCGAAGTCGTCGGTGAGGCAAGCCCGCAACGCGGCCCAGTCGTGGCGCGTCATCGAGTCGAGGTACTCCGCGACCGTCGGCGGGAGGTCGCGGCTCATCGCGGGCGGTGCATCGGTGACAAGACGGTGAGTCCGCCATCGATCCTCAGGGTCTCACCGGTCACGAACGCCGCGTCGTCGGACGCCAGGTACGCGACCGCCGCGGCGATCTCCTCGGGGTAGCCGAGGCGGCCGGTGAGATGGCCGGCGACGTAGGGCGCGAGGGGCGAATCGGGACGGTCCGCCATTGCGTCCTGCGTGGCGCGATCGACGACCACGCCCGGCGCGACGGCGTTGCAGCGGATGTTGCGGTCGGCGTAGGCGGTGGCCACGTAGCGCGTGAGCGCGACGACGCCCGCCTTCGATGTGCCGTACGCGGCGAGGCTGCGGCTGCCGTAGAACGCGGCGGCGGACGCGGTGTTGACGATCGCCCCGCCACCTCGTTCGAGCATCGCGGGGATCGCGAACCGGCAGCCGAGCATCGGCCCGGTGAGGTTCACCGCGAGCACCCGCTCCCACACCGCGAGGTCGCCGGTGACGACGTCCTGGTCCAGTGCGTTCTGGTCGATCGCGGCCGCGTTGTTGTGCAGGACGTCGAGCCCGCCATACGCCCGGACGGTGTCGGCCACCATGGAGGCCATCGCGTCCGGGTCGGACACGTCGACCACTTGCGAGCGCGCGGTGCCGCCCCCGGAGGTGATGGCTGTGGCCACGGCCTCGGCCCGGTCGACCGCGAGATCGGCGACGGTCACGGACGCGCCTTCGGCGGCCAGGAGCCGTGCAGTCGCCGCACCGATGCCCGATCCGGCACCGGTGACGATCGCGACCTTGCCGGCGAAGCGGCGACGAACCTCGGGCTGGCTGATGCGCGGAGGCTACCGCTCGAGCCGTCGGCGTTCCCGGATCACCGCGCGCGCCTCCTGGCGGCGCTTCGTCATCATGAGCATCATGGCCGCGCGGCTCAGCGCGATCACCAGGATCAGCGCGCCGATCACGAAGTCGCCCCGCGCGATGAACGCGATCGCGAGCAGCACCGCCAGCGCGCTGATCACCACCCGCGTCACGATCATCCCTCGCACGGGGTCAGCCGACGATGTCGATCAGGTGACCGAGGTCGGCGAGGCCGCGCAGCACGTCGTTGAGGTGCGTACAGGTGCTGGTGCCGACGAACGTCTCCCGCACCCAGGGCCGCAGGTCGGCGAGCGGCATGCCCACGAGGCGTGCTGCGCTGCCGATCGCGGCCGGGCACTCCTGCCACGGCAGCACGTCGGCGTTCGCGTCGATGCTCACGACGGTGCGGCTCGGGCCGTCGACGGTGACCGCCACGGAGTACTCGTGCACGATCGTCTCGACGCCGTCGGCGTCGACGTGGGAGTCGCGGAAGAACACGTCGGCGGGGTACGGCGCTCCCGGCGCGGACGGCGTCATCACGTCGAGGCGGCGGAGGCGGCGCATGCCGAACGGGGCGAGCGGCTCCATCGCGTGGAACGCGAGGGGGTCGTCGGCCCGCTCGACCGGCGGGGCCTCGGGCCCGAACGGGACCGGGTTGTGGCCGGTCTGCTTGATGAGGCCCATCATCGACGCGTCGACGGCCCAGCCCGCGCACAGGTCGCCCCGGGCGTCGAGGTACTCGTCGTGGACGATCTCGCCGATCATCCCGGCGCGCAGCATCGAGTAGCCCGACACGAGCGTGGCCCCGGGCATGTCGTCGAGCAGCAGGTAGAGCGGCGCGCCCGTGCCCCGAAGCTCCGGCGCCACCCGGTCGACCTTGGCCCGGAAGCCGGGACCCACCACGACGCCCACGAGGGCCTGGAGGCCGGGCACCTCGGGGGTGCTCGCGATCGTCACCAGCTCGTGGGCGGGACCGTTCAGGTGCGCGGCGATCGAGGCCTCGGCGACGACGGTGGCGCTGCCGTCGGGCGTGGTCCACAGGTCGCGAACCCGGGCGTCGATGTCGGGCGGGCCCATGATCCCCGCGGGCCGGCTCGTGTCGATGGTGCTCGTGCGCCGCACCGATCCCGGGGTCCGGGACGGAGCCGGGAGGACCGGGTTGTGGGGGCCGGCAACCGAGGCGTCGTGGATGATCATCGGCCTGCACCCTACGGCGTGGGCACCGGGCGACGTATGGTTCCCGCTCAGTCCGGCGTGAGGGGGACCCGATGGGCCAGATGCTCGTGTACACCAACCCGGTCGACGGCCGCGATGCCGAGTACAACCGGTGGTACGACGAGGTGCACATCCCCGAGGTGCTCACCGTTGCGGAGTTCACCGCGGCCAAGCGCTTCCGGCTCGCCGACGCGCAGGTCTTCGCCGACCAGCCGTTCCGGTACCTGGCGATCTACGAGTACGCCGGCACGGCCGACGCCGCGGTGAACGCGCTGATGAAAGCGTCGTCCACCTTCGAGATGAGCGACGCGATGGACGGCACCACCCACGTCGTCCTCTTCGAGGAGCGCTGACGCATCCATTCCGTCTGCTTTTGGCGTCATCTGACCCCCCATTTCGGGGGGTCAGATGACGCCAAAACGGTAGAGGGGGTGAGGACGGGGGGTCGCTAGGCGCGGGTCACCTCGACGGGGATGCCGTTGACCGCGGCGTTCCCCGAGAGCTCGTCGACGAAGCCTCCCGGCGCGAGCAGGTTGCTGTTCACGCCGGCGTGCTCGCGGGCGACGGACAGCTGGGCGCCCGGCTTGTCGTGACCCCAGCCGTGGGGGAGGCACACGACCCCGGGCATCATCTCGTCGCTCACCTCGACGGGCACCTCGATGGACCCGGCCTCGCTCGAGACGCGGGCCCGCCCGCCGTCGATCACGCCACAGGCCTGCGCGTCCTCGGGGTGGATGATGAGCGTGCACCGGTCCTTGCCCTTCACGAGCACCTTCACGTTGTGCATCCACGAGTTCTTGGAGCGCAGGTGCCGCCGGCTCACGAGCACGAGCCCGTCTTCCGCGTCGGCCATGCGCCCGCGCAGGCGGGGGAGGTCGCCGACCACGTACGCGGGCGTGAGCTCGATCTTCCCCGACGGTGTCCGCACCATCTCGTCGGCGCGGGGGACCATCGGGCCGAAGTCGAGCCCCTCGGGGTGGTTCTTCACCTGCTCGAGCGTGAGCCCGTCGGGGTTCTCGCCGTAGCGGTCGCCCCACGGCCCCATCCGGATCGTGAGGTCGATCATCCGCTCGGGCCCACCGTGGTCGTACAGGGGCAGGATCCGCTCGGGATCGAGGCCGTTCATGCGACACAGCGCGCCGAACCAGCCGTCGTCGAGCGCGGCGAGGTCGAAGTCGGCGTTGGTGCCACCCCCGATGAGCCAGCCGAGCCGGGCCTCGATCTCCCACTCGTCGGATGCGCCGTCGGGGAGCGCGTAGAGCGCGTCGCTCCACTTCACGGCCGAGCGCATCGCCCAGCCCCACAGGAGCTCGTCGAGGTGGGGCGACTCGAGGGGGGAGACGCCCGGCAGGATCACGTGGGCGAAGCGGGTGGTCTCGTTGACGTAGTTGTCGACCGCGATCATGCACTCGAGCCGGGGGAGCGCGGCTTCGAGCTGTGCGGAGTCGGGAACGCTGATCGCGGGGTTCGCGGCCACGGTGAACAGCCCCTTGATCTGGCCCTCGCCCGGCGTCGCGATCTCCTCGGCGAGGCACGACGCCGGCACCTGCCCGAGCACCTCGGGTGCGCCGCGCACGCGCGACTTCCAGCGCCCGAAGGTGGGCTCGCCGGACCGGTCGGTGTTGTTCGACCACGCGAGGGGCGCGCTCACCGGCTTGCCCCACATCAGCCCGCCCTCGGCGTCGAAGTGGCCGGTGACGATGTTGACCACGTCGACGAGCCAGGACGCGAGCGTGCCGAACTCCTGGTTGCAGAGCCCGATGCGTCCGTACACCGCAGCGCGTGGCGTTGCGGCGAAGTCGCGCGCGATTCGGCGGGTGGTCTCCGCGGGGACACCGCACCAGGCGGCCACCGCCTCCGGTGTGTACTCCGCCACGAGCGGGGCGAGGTCGTGGAGGCCGTTGACCTTGTCCGCGAGGTCGCCCAGGGTGACGAGTCCCTCGGCGAAGAGCACGTGGCCCAGCGCGAGCAGGAACGCGGCGTCGGTCCCGGGACGGATCGGCAGCCACTCGGTCGCGTGGTCGGCCGTACCGGTGCGGCGCGGGTCGACCACGATCACCTGGCCGCCGCGCGCGCGGATCGCGTCGAGCTCGCCGAGCACGTCGGGGCACGCGAGCAGTGAACCGCCCGACGCCTGCGGGTTTCCGCCCATCACCACCAGGTAGTCGGTGCGCGTGACGTCGGGCGTCGGGATCTTCCACATGTTCCCGTACATGAGCGCGCAAGTGACGTTCTTCGGCCACTGGTCGACCGTGCCCGACGAGTAGATGTGCGGGAACTTCGAGAACAGCAGCGCGCCGTAGCGGCCGAGCGAGAAGCTGTGGCCCACCGGGTTGCCCACGAACGCGGTCATCGCGCCCGCACCGTGGCGTTCGAGCACCCCGTGGATCAGCTCCTCGCACCGGTCGAACGCCTCGTCCCACGACGCCTCGCGGAACGTGTCGCCCTCGCGGATCAGCGGGTGGCGCACGCGGTCGGGGTCCTCGTGGAGGTGGCCGAGCGTGGTGCCCTTCGGGCAGATGTAGCCCTTCGACCAGACGTCGTCGCGGTACGGCCGGATGAGCTCGACCCGATCCTCGTCGTCGAGGTGGAGCTCGAGGCCGCACATGCACTCACAGAGCGGGCAGGTGCGGAGGTGGACGCGGGTGCCGTCGTCACGGACATGGTGGGTGCGGCCGACGACACGGCGCTCGGGCGGGGCGAGGGGAGTTGTCGTCACGAGCGGGGAGCGTAGGACCTAGCGTGCGATCCATGCCGGGAGCAGTGCACGACCCCGCCGAGTTCGCCGCCGAGTGGGTGGCGGCGTGGAACAGCCACGAACTCGACCGCATCCTGAGCCACTATGCGACCGACGCGGTCGTGACGACCCCGGTCGCGGTCGCGCGGGTCCCCGGGTCGGGCGGCGTCGTGCGGGGGCACGACGGGTTGCGGGCCTACTGGGGCCCCGCGCTCGTCGACATGCCCGACCTGCGGTTCGAGCTCGTGGAGGCGATGCCCACGGTCGACGGCGTCACGATCCTCTACCGCAACCACCGCGGGCAGCTCGTGGCCGAGACCGTGCTCTGGGGCCCCGACGGCCTCGTCCACACCGCGGTGGTCGCCTACGGAGCCGCCTGATCCCGCCCCAACTCGAGCAAGTGCCGCTGCGCCCCACCATGGGTGGCGCGGCGGCACTCGCTCGGAACGGCGCGGGTGGTCAGCGGCATCGCGGGCTCCGGGGTCGGTGTCAGCTCGCCATCGTCGCGCGTCGCGCGTCGGGCGCCGGGCGGCGTACCCTGCGGGGCCGCACGGGAGAGCAGAGGGGGTCCCGATGGCGACCGAGGTGGACGCGCTGGTCGTGGGCGCCGGGTTCGCCGGCCTCTACATGCTCCACCGGCTCCGGGGGCTCGGCTTCCGTGCCGTCGTGGTGGACGCGGCCGGCGACGTCGGGGGCACGTGGTACTGGAACCGGTACCCGGGGGCCCGCTGCGACATCGAGAGCATGGAGTACTCGTTCTCGTTCGACGAGGAGCTCCAGCAGGAGTGGCACTGGTCGGAGCGCTACGCCGCGCAGCCGGAGATCCTCGCCTACGCGCGGCACGTCGCCGACCGCTTCGACCTGCGACGCGACATCCGCTTCGAGACGCGCGTGCTCGGCGCCGAGCTCGACGAGCGGGCAAACCGCTGGACCGTCCGCACCGACGGCGGCGACTTCACGGCACAGTTCCTCGTGATGGCCACCGGCACGCTCACGGCCGTCAACACGCCGGCGTTCCCCGGGCTCGGCACGTACGCCGGCGACACGTACCACACGGCCCGCTGGCCGGACGCGGGTGTGGACTTCACCGGCAAGCGCGTCGCCGTGATCGGCACCGGATCGTCCGCGATCCAGGCCATCCCGATCATCGCGGAGCAGGCCGACGAGCTGTTCGTGTTCCAGCGCACGCCCACCTACTCCGTGCCCGCGCGCAACGGCCCGCTCGACCCGGCGGAAGAGGCGGCCGTCAAGGCCGACTACGCGGGGTTGCGGGCGCGCGACCGGCGGACGCCGGGCGGCTTCGGGTCCCGCTTCGGCTGGCGCGAGGTCTCGGCGGTCGCGGCGAGCGACGAGGAGCGTGAAGCGGAGTACGAGCACCGCTGGCAGATCGGCGGCTTCGCGTTCCTCGGGGCGTTCAGCGACACGATCCTCGACCCGCGGGCCAACGAGTACGCGTCCGACTTCGTGCGCCGCAAGATCCGCGCGATCGTCGACGACCCCGAGACCGCCGAGCGGCTGTGTCCGACGCAGCCCATCGCCTGCAAGCGGATGTGCCTCGACACCGGGTACTACGCCACCTACAACCGGCCCACGGTGCACCTGGTCGACGTGAGCGCCGATCCCATCGAGCGCATCACGCCGGCCGGACTCGTGACGGGGGGCACGGAGTACGCGGTGGACGCGATCGTCTTCGCGACCGGCTTCGACGCGATGACCGGCGCGGTGATGCGGGTCGACATCACCGGCCGGGGCGAGCGCACCATGCAGGACGCGTGGGCCGCGGGCCCGGTCAACTACCTGGGACTGGCCGTGCCCGGGTTCCCCAACCTGTTCGTGGTCACGGGGCCCGGCAGCCCGTCGGTGCTCACGAACATGATCGTCTCGATCGAGCAGCACGTGGAGTGGATCGGCGACGCCATGGTGCACCTGCGCGACCACGGGCTGACCAGCATCGAGGCGACCGACGACGCCGCGCACGCCTGGGTGGAGTACGTGAACACGCTCGCGTCGTTCACCCTCTACCCGTCGTGCAACTCCTGGTACCTCGGTGCGAACGTGCCCGGGAAGCCCCGCGTGTTCATGCCGTGCCCGGGGTTCCCGCCCTACGTGGACAAGTGCGACGCCGTGGCCGCCGACGACTACGAAGGATTCGCCCTCGCATGACCGGAGATCTCACCGCCGACGACGCCCTGTTCCTTCCCGATGGCGACGCGTTCGTGGCCTCGGAGCTGACCCAGGGGCCGTGGAGCACCGAGCACCAGCACGGCGGCCCGGTGTCGGCGCTGCTCGCGCACACCGTGGAGGCCGTCCCCACCCTCGTCCCGATGCGCTGCGGCCGCCTCACCGTCGACCTGATGCGGACCGTGCCGGTGGCGCGTCTGCACACGACGGCGCGCGTCGTGCGTGAGGGCAAGCGCGTGCAGGTCGTCGAGGCCGCGCTGCTCCACGAGGGCGTGGAGGTGGCGCGAGCGTCGGCGCTGCGGATACGGATCGGGGCCAGCCCCGAGGCGCTCGACCACCCGCGCCGGCCCGACGAGTCGCCGCCCCCGCCGCCGACCCACCCCGAGGAGTCGGTGCTCGCCCGAGCGGGCCTGCCCGTGCCCGGGTTCATCAAGGCGCTCGACATGCAGCGCGTCACCGGGGGCCTCGGGAGGGGTGCACCGGCCTGCTCCTGGTTCCGGCTGCGCGTGCCGGTGGTGCAGGGCGAGCCGACCACCCCGTTCGTGCGGCTCGCCGCACTCGCCGACTTCACCAGCGGCACCGCGAACTTCCTCGAGATCGACCGGTGGTCGTCGATCAACGCCGACATCTCGATCCACGTGCTGCGCGAGCCGGTGGGCGAGTGGATGGCGGTCGACGCGGTCGCGCACATCGCGGGCGACGGCATCGGCCACTCCCGGGCGTCGATCCACGACGTCGAGGGCATGGTCGCCACCGGGTCGACCGCGCAAGTGGTGGATCAGGTCGCGGCTCCGTTCTCGCAGGCCGCCCGATTGAGTGGGGAGCTCTCGTGACGGAACCGGCCGAGGACGAAGGCGCGCTCGCTCCCGAAGTGGCGGCGTGGCTCGAGGCCAACCCGATGTACGGCACCCCGCTCGAGGAGCTCCTGCCGGAGATCCTGGAGCTTGCCCGCGGACCGGTCGGCGCGCCGCCCACCCGGGAGATCGCGCACGTGCACGACGACGACGTCGACGGCATCCCCATCCGGGTCTACCGCAACGACGGTCCGCCCACCGGGCTGGTGGTCTACTTCCACGGCGGCGGCTTCGTGATCGGCAGCATCGGGCTCATGGACAACGTCGCACGCGAGCTCGCGCACGGGTCGGGTGCCGTGGTGGTGTCGGTGGGGTACCGGCTGGCGCCGGAGCACCCGTACCCGGCCGGGCTCGACGACTGCGCGGCCGTCACGGAATGGGCGTTCGCGAACGCGGCCCGATTCGACGCCGACCCGGCCGCGATCGCCGTGGCCGGGGAGAGCGCGGGCGGCAACCTCGCCGCCGCGGTGGCCCTGCGCCGGCGTGACGCCGGCGCGCCACCCCTCGCGGGCCAGGTCCTGATGTACCCGGGAGTGGCGGCCGACCAGGACTTCCCCTCGGCCGTGGAGTTCGACGGGCTCGTGATCAGCCTCGCCGCGGGGCGGATGTACCGGCAGGCGTACTGGGGCGACCACGATGTGAGCCGGGACCCGTACGCGGCCCCCCTCCAGGCCGAGACCCTCGCCGGGCTGCCGCCGGCGCTGGTGGTGCTGGGTGGGTGCGACATGCTCCGCGACGAAGGGCGTGCGTACGCGAACCGCTTGGCGGCCGACGGCGTCGCGGTCGAGGAGGAGTGCTACCCCGGGCAGCCCCACGGCTTCCTCAACTTCGGCCTGCCCGCGGCCGTGCCCGCCTTCAACCGGATCGGCGGCTGGTTGCGCGCGACCTTCGGCGGCTGAACCGAACGGGTCGCTCAGGCGCGCTCGTCGAGCTGGACGTAGTTGCCCTCGGGGTCGCGCAGGAAGACGCTCTTCACCCGTCCGCCCGGCGGCTCGCCGTACATCACGGTGTCGGCGCCGGAGCCACCGTCACCGCCCATGACGACCGTGATGCCCGCGGCCCGGACCCTCTCCAGCATCGCCTCGATGTCGTCGACCCAGAACGCGAAGTGGTGCACGCCCATCTGGAACAGCTGCGCGGGCTGGCCCTTGATCTCGTTGGTGATCTGCTGGTCGAGGACGATGAAGCTCGCGTGGGGCCCGTCGACCCAGCGCAGGTAGCAGGCGCGTCGCTGGGCGGGAGCCTGGCCCGGCCCCTGGGGGAACTCCTCGACCTTGTCGGCCGTCACCCGGAGTCCGAGGACGTCGCGGTAGAAGCCCAGCGCCACCTCCATGTCCTTGACGCCGACCGCGATGTGGGAGACCGCTTGGATGCTCATC
>JBAZYX010000019.1:0-46239 GCA_041659105.1 Acidimicrobiia bacterium | reverse complement strand
GCAGCTGGTCGACGAAGGGCGCGTCGAGCAGGCCGCCGAAGGTGAGCGCCTCGACGTGAGCCTGTTCTTCTGCGACCTCCGCGGCTTCACCGCGATGTCGGCGACGCTGACCCCGCAGCAGGTGCGCGCGATGCTCAACGAGTTCTACGACGCGCTCACCGACATCACGCTCGACCACCGGGGCACGGTGCTCAAGTTCGTGGGCGACGAGGTGTTCGCCGTGTTCGGCGCGCCGCTGCCGGTCGAGAACCACCCGCAGGTCGCGCTCGAGTGCGCCCTGGCCATCCAGCGCATCGCGCCGGTGCTCACCCAGAAGCTGGACGACATGGGCATCCCGCCCGCGCACTTCGGCATCGGCATGAACTCGGGCGAGGTCGTGGCCGCGCACGTCGGGGGCGGCAAGCGCCGCCAATACGACATCGTGGGCGACACCGTCAACATCGGCAGTCGCATGTGCGGCCAGGCCGGCAAGGGCGACATCGTGATGCCCATCGCGATGTACCGGCTCCTCGACGACCCGCCGCCCGCCGAGTCGATGGGCTTCGTGGCCCTGAAGAACGTCGAGGAGCCGATGGAGCTCATGCGGATCCGCGCCGAGTGGCCCGACGGGATCCCGACCGACGGCGAGAAGGCCCGGGCGGCGGCCACCCCGGCAGCTCCCTCCCCCGCGGGCGCGACAATGGAGTCGTGAGCACCCGCTTCGACACCGTCATCTTCGACTTCTACGGGACCCTCGGCCACGCGACGCACTGGCTGTCGCTCGACATGGTGCTCGCCGAGCACGGCTACGAGCTCCCCGAGGACGTCCGCCGGCGCTGGTGGTTCGAGAGCGAGCACGACGGCATGACCCACATCGAGCACTCCTCCGACGAGGACGCCTACGCGAAGTGGCAGCGCAACCGGCTGCTCGGGATGCTCGGCGAGTCCGACGTGCATCCGGGCGAGTACGAGGTGATCATCGACCAGCTCCGCAGCGGCAAGTCCACGCGCGTGCTCGAGCCCTACCCCGAGTCGGCCCCCGTGCTGGCCGAGCTGCGGGCCCGCGACCTCCGGCTCGCCGTGTGCTCGAACTGGGACTGGGACCTCGCCGAGGCGGTCGACGAGGTCGGCCTCGCCGGCGCGACCGACGTGCTCGTGTCCTCGGCCTGGGCCGGGGCCCGCAAGCCCCACCCCCTCATCTTCGAGCGCACGCTCGCCGAGACGGGCGCCGACCCCTCCCGCACCTTGTTCGTGGGCGACACGTGGGGCCCCGACGTCGTGGGCCCACGCGCCCTCGGGATGACCCCGCTGTACCTCCTGCGCGTCGACCACTGGCCCGACCCCACCGCACCCGACGAGCCGGCCGCCGAGGCCGTCTGTGCGAACGACCTCACCGCGGTCCTGGAGCTGACATGACCACCACACCCGCCGCCCCGCCCACCGCGCTCGACGCGCCGGACCTGGTCGCGCGCCTGCGCGCCACGTTCGCCGCCGGGCGCACCCGACCCGTCGGCTGGCGACGCGCCCAGCTCGAGGAGCTGCGGTCGATGCTCGTCAACCACGAGGAGGACTTCCTCGACGCGCTCGCGTCCGACCTCGCCAAGCCGCGCACCGAGGCGTACGCGACCGAGATCGGCTTCGTGAAGAGCGACATCGAGTACGCGCTCCACCACCTCGCCGGGTGGACGAAGCCCGAGAAGGTGCGCGTCCCGCTCGCCACCCAGCCGTCGCGCGGCTGGATCCAGCGCGACCCCCTCGGCGTCGTGCTCGTGATCGCGCCGTGGAACTATCCCGTGCAGCTCACGATCGCGCCGCTCGTGGGCGCGCTGGCCGCGGGCAACTGCGTGGTGCTGAAGCCGTCTGAGCTCGCGCCGGCCACCTCCGCCGCGCTCGCGCGTTGGATCCCCGAGTACCTCGACCGCGACGCCGTCGCCGTAGTGGAAGGCGCGGTCGACGAGACGACCGCGCTGCTGGCCCAGCGGTGGGACCACGTCTTCTACACCGGCAACGGGCACGTCGGCCGCATCGTGATGACCGCGGCGGCGCAGCACCTCACCCCCGTGACGCTCGAGCTCGGGGGAAAGAGCCCGGTGGTGGTCGACCGATCCGCGAACCTCGGCGTCGCGGCGAAGCGCATCGCCTGGGGCAAGTACCTCAACGCGGGCCAGACCTGCATCGCCCCCGACTACGTTCTCTGCCACGAAGCCGTGGCCGACGAGCTCACCGACCGCATCCACGACGCCGTCCGCACGTTCTACGGACTGGATCCCCGTCTCAGCCCCGACTACGCGCGCATCGTCAACGAGCGCCATCACCGCCGGCTCGTCGGCTACCTGGGCGACGGTGAGCTCGCGTTCGGCGGCGACGCCGACGAGCCGACCCGGTACCTCGCGCCCACCGTGCTGCGGGGCGTGGCCGACGACGCGCCGAGCATGTCCGAGGAGATCTTCGGCCCCGTGCTGCCGATCCGGACCGTCGCCGACACCGACGAAGCCGTCACCTTCATCACCGGGCGCGAGAAGCCGCTCGCCCTCTACGTGTTCGCCGACAACGACGTGGTCGCGCGCGACGTCGTCGACCGCACGTCGTCGGGCACGGTCGCGATCAACGCCACCCTGTTCCAGGTGAGCGCGCCGGAGCTGCCGTTCGGCGGCGTGGGCGAGAGCGGGATGGGGGCGTACCACGGCCGCGCCAGCTTCGAGGTGTTCAGTCACGCGAAGAGCGTGCTGAAGAAGTCGCCGCGCCCCGACCCCGCCATCGCCTACCCGCCGTACACGAGGCTGAAGGACCGGTTGCTACGCCGGTTCCTCTGAGCGCCGGCCTGACCTACGCTCTCGCGTCGTGGCCGACCATCTTCCCGACGCGTGGGACACAGGTCTGCCCGCGGACGACAACCTCGTCAAGGGGTACGTCTGGGGCTACGCCGATCTCCTCGAGGCGACCGCCCGCGCCGTCGGCTGGCCGGTGGTCCGCACCGAGCGCTTCGTCGCGATGGACGCGGGTACCGACTTTCCGTTCCAGAACTGCGCGGTGCCACTGCGGCCGTTCGGGACCGACGAGGCCGACGACCTCCTGGCCGAGATCGAGGCCTTCTTCGCGCCGCGCCCCGGCGGACCGTTCCTGCTGTGGTGCGGGTTCCCGGTGCCCTCGCTCGCCGACCGCGGCTGGGCCGCCATGGGTCACCCGCCGCTCATGTTCCGGCCCGCCGGCGGCGCGGCCCCGGGCCTCCCCGACGGGGTCGAGCTGGTGCCGGTCACCACCGACACGGACCTCGACGAGTTCGGCCGCACGCTCGCGGAGGCGTTCCCCGTGCCCGCACTGATCGGCATGCCGTACGGCGGCTACGGCCCCGGCCTCCTCGAGGTGCCCGGGTGGCGCATGTGGACGGCGCGGGTCGACGGGCAGGCCGTGGGGACGTCCGCCGTGCACGTCCACGGCGGCATCAACGACGTCGAGTGGATCTCGGCGCGGCCCGAGGTGCGCGGGCGCGGCGTGGGGGCCGCGGTCACGTGGGCGGCGACGCTCGCCGACCCGGCGCGGCCGGCGATGCTGATCGCGAGCGACATGGGCCGGCCGGTGTACGAGCGCATGGGCTACCTGCGCCTCACCCGGTTCACGCTCTGGTTCAAGGGCCGCTGAACCCGACCGATCCGGCGGTGCCTTCACGGGTGCCGGGTCAGCCGGGTCAGGAGTCGGGGTACGAGCGCAGCTCCACCACCGTGCCGTCGGGGTCGCGCACGTAGAGGCTGCGGGCGTAGCCGCGGGCGCCGAACAGCCCGTCGATCGGCCCATCCCCCACCAGGTCGAACTCCCCGGACGCCACGAGCGCGTCGAGGTCGGCGTCGTCGAGCACGAGGCAGAGGTGGTCGAGGTTGGTGCCGGTGGGCGCCCCGACGAGCAGGTCGATCAGCGTCCCCGCGTCGATCCGCACCGACGGGAACGGCACCTCACCCCGGCGCCACTGCTCGACCCGCTCCCCGGCCAGGCCGAGCCGGTCCTGGTACCACGCGAGCGACCGCTCGACGTCGGCCACCTTGAGGACGATGTGGTCGAGCCCGGTGACGCGCATGGAGCGTCGCCTACCCGCGGGGGAGGCCGAGGATGCGCTCGGCGACGATGTTCTTCTGGACCTCGGACGTGCCGCCGGCGATCGAGCCGGCCTTGCTCCAGAGCCACTGGCGCTGCCACTTGCCGTCACCGGGAAGGTCGCGCGCGCCGCGCCAGAGCGGGGCGGCGGGGCCGCAGAGATCGATCGCGGTGGTGGCCATGTTCTGGGTCATGTCGGTCCAGGCGAGCTTGACCCAGCTCGACTCCGGCCCCGGCTCGATGTGCTTCGCGAGCCGCGACAGCGTGCGCCAGTTGTGCAGCCGCAGCACCCGCAGCTCCACGAACGACTGTGCGAGCGCGTCGGCCACCGCCGGCTCGTCGAGGACGCCCCGTTCGTCGGCGATGCGGTAGAGGTCCTCGAGGTACACCTCGTGGACGACCTGCTCCTTGAACGGGAACGTGGTGCCGCGCTCATGAGCGAGCGTGGTGTTGGCCACGGCCCAGCCGTTGTTGAGCCCGCCCACCAGGTGGCCCTCCGGCACGAAGCAGTCGTCGAAGAAGACCTCGTTGAACTCGTGGTCACCGGTGATCTGCCGCAGCGGACGGATCTCGACTCCGTCGGCCTGCATGTCGACCACGAGGTACGAGATGCCCTTGTGCTTGGGCAGCTCGGTGTCGGTGCGGGCCAGGCAGATGCCCCAGCGCGAGTACTGCGCGTAGCTCGTCCACACCTTCTGGCCGTTGAGCACCCAGCCGCCCTCGACCGGGGTAGCGGTGGTGCGCAACCCGGCGAGGTCGGACCCGGCCTCGGGCTCGGAGAACAGCTGGCACCAGATCTCGTCGGCGTCGAGGATCGAGGGCAGCCACTGCGCCTTCTGCTCCTCGGTGCCGTGCGCGAGCAGCGTGGGCCCGGCGAGGTTGATGCCGGTGCGGTTGACCAGCTGCAACGCACGCGAGCGGCCGTACTCCAGGTTGTAGATCGCGACCTGCACGGGGGACGCGCTGCGGCCGCCGTACTCCGAGGGCCAGTGGATGCCGACCCACCGGTCGGCCGCGAGCTTGGCCTGCCACTTGCGGCCCCACGCGACCTCGTCGTCGAAGGAGTCGAAGTCGGGCGGGAGCTCGAGGTTGTCGTCGAGCCAGGCCCGGAACTCGGCGGCGAACGCCCGCTCTTCGTCGGTGAAGGAGAGGTCCATCGGGGCGAAGGCTATCCAGCAACCGGCTCGAGCAGCACGACGGGGATGACGCGCTCGGTGGCAGCCTCGTACTGGGCGTAGTTGTCGAGATAGGCGACGAACTGCTCGTACAGGTCGTCGCGCTCCGCGCCCTCGGTGATCCGCGCCCGGACCGGCACCTTCCGCCGGCCCGCCTCGACCGTGGCCTGCCGGTCCGCCTCGAGGTTGAGGTACCACGCGGGGTGGTGGTCGTGGCCGCCGTTGGACGCCGCCACCGCCCAGCCGTCGCCCACCTTCAGACCGGTGAGCGGCCACGTCCGCGGCTGCCCGGTCTTCCGGCCGGTGGTGGTCAGCAGGATCATCGGCTGGCCCTTGAATCCTGTGAGCAACCGCCCCCCCGAGCAGCGGACCACGGTGCGGTGAAACGACGAGAGCACGCGGACGAAGCGCGGGTTCGGCTTGGTGGTGGCCATGCCCCGGACGCTACCGCCGCCGCCGTCATGGGATCCGCCCCCTGGGTCGCTCCGCTCGCTCCCCCGGCGCTCGGGCGAACGCGACCGTACGCTCGCTACGCTCCGCGGCGATGGAAGATCGCCTGACCCCAGTGCTGTACCTCGAGATGACCGAGGCCACCCCGCAGGCCTACGCGGCCGAGCGGATGCCCACGGTCCTGGCCCTCCCGGGCGTGGCCCGGGCCACCTGGTGGCGCAACGTCTACCGCGACCGGCCCGACCTCCCCCGCGAGCTGCCCGAGTTCGACACCCTGGCCGTCTACGAGTGCGACCCCACGTTCTCCGCACCGTCCACCCCCGACGGCATCACCGGTCACCACTTCGTACGCACCCCGCGCCCGGGCCAGGGCCGCCTCACGGGCAAGCCGACGGTCGGGCTGTCGCTCGTGCTGATCAGTCCGCCCGACGACGCCCAGGCCCAGGACCTGCGCGACTGGGGTGACTTCGTGCACATCAACCACATCGTCGAGGCCGGCATCCCGGGCTTCACGATGATCACGCCGTACGAGAACGCGACCAAGGGCGACCCGCGCTACATGCACTTCTACGAGTTCGACGATCCCGACGCGGAGGTCACGTTCAAGCGCATGCGCCCGCTCGTGGAAGCGCGCCTGGGCCCGTGGGGCTCCCCCGAGTGCGACCGCTGGGCAGTGCACCCCGCGCTGCGCATCATGTACGTGAACTCGTTCGCGCTCGCCGGCGAGCAGGCGCGCTGATGACCGGCGACATTGCCGGACCGCCGTTCTTCGACGTCGTCCTCAACCAGCGCGCGCACCGCGAGTACGCCGACACCGCGGTCGACGACGCCACGATCGAGCTGGTGCTGCGCGCGGGGACGCACGCGCCGAGTGCGGAGAACAAGCAGCCCTGGGAGTTCGTGGTGGTGCGCGACCCCGCGCTCTCGAAGGAGATCCACGACCTCACCGAGGCGGCATGGGTCGGAGCCGGCCGCGCGTTCTCCGAAGTGCGCCTGTCGCCCGAGATGCTCAAGGAGGTCGACTTCGGCATCGCGGGGGGCGGCTACCGCACCGCGCCGGTGCTGGTGGTCGTGTGCGCCGACTTCGAGCGCGGCCTGCCGGCCACGGTCGGATCGTCGATCTTCCCGTGCGTGCAGAACATGCTCCTCGCGGCAAGCGCGCTCGGGCTGGGCTCGGCGCTCACCACCCTCGGCACGTCGGCTGGCGACCGGCTCTCGGAGCTGCTCGCGCTGCCCGCCCACGTGGTCCCCCAGGCGATCGTCCCGCTCGGATACCCGGCCCGCCGGCTCGGGCCGCCCCGACGCGAGCCCGCGACCGAACACACCCATCGCGACCACTACGGTGCGCGGTGGTGATCGTCCGACCGCTCGCGCTCTCCGCCTTCACCCTCGTCCTCGTCCTCGGTTCCGCACCGCCGGCCCCGGCCGCGGGTCCGAAGCCGGCCACCAGCGCCTGCAAGGTCCTCACGGCCGGCGAGATCGCGTCGGTGTTCACGGGCGCTCCCCTCGATCCCGGCCCGAAGCGGGTCACGGTGCCCAACGCCGACAAGCGCTTCACACGCTGCGAGTGGGACGACCACGAGAACGAGACCACCCCCCAGGTCGCCGCCTACACAGGCCTCGCCCGCAAGGTGAAGGCGACGCAGCTCGCCGGGCTCGGCGTCGCCGACCCGGGGACGGCCGCGCGCGACCTCACGAAGGACGAGCTGGTGGGGCTCGGCGACCGCGGCGTGGTCGAGCTCGTCCAGGGCAACCGGTACGGGAACATCGCCGTGGTGAAGGGCAAGGACGCCATGTTCGTGAGCGTGACGTACCAGGGTCCGGGTGCATTGCCGCAGGTCACCGAGGCCGACATGCTGGCGATCGCCCGGCTCGCTGCGGCCCGGCTCTGACCCTGCGGGGCGACCACCGACACCACCTGCGGCACCGGTATCAACGCCGCGTCAACGCACGGTCAACGCAGCCACCATTCTCGAGGCAATCCGGTCATCGCAACACACTCGTAACCTGCCCGGGTTCCCCAGCCCCGTGGCGCCACTTAGGCTGACGCCCCGTCCGGCCGATACACCTCCGAGGTCGGGCCGACGGACGTGGGGGGGCAGCAAACCGGTGTTGAGCCACAGGCGAGCCACGAGAGGGACCGTTCGACACCGCACGGGGATGGCCGCGCTCGCGATCGTCACCACCGTCGGGCTCGTGGTGCCGCTCTCGGTCACCGCCGCCTCCGCCGCCGAAAGCGCCGGCCGCACCCGGGGTACGCCGTCGAAGTCCACCTTCGCCACCCTCGAGGTCGACGCCCCGACCGTCGAGGTGAAGCCCGCCGGGAAGTCGTCGTTCGTCGCCGGCGCCGACGGCCGCGAGCTCGAGGCGGGTGACACCGTCCGCACCTCGTCCACGGGCCTCGCGCAGATCAACTACGCCGACGGCTCGCTGACCCGCCTCGACGTCGACACCGAGTACAAGGTCGTCAAGCTCACCACGGCGAAGGGGGTCCGCAAGACCAAGGGCCTCCAGAGCGCCGGCCAGACGTGGCACCGGGTCGAGAAGCTCACGGGCAGCGAGTCGTACAAGGTCGAGGGCGCGAACACCACTGCCGCCGTGCTCGGCACCGCGTTCGTGGTGAAGTGCGTCGCCCGCAACCAGTGCACGTTCACGGCGGTGGTCGACGACGTCGCGTTGACCCCCGACGGCCAGCCGAAGACCGGCACGAAGACGGTGACGCTCACACCCGGCGACCAGGTCACGGTCGACGACAGCGAGATCGGGAACATCGCCACGCTGACGCAAGAGGACCTGCTCGCGATCGCGTGGATCAACCAGAACCTCATCGCCGACGAGCAGGACGGCAAGAGCATCGGCCCGAGCGAGGTCGGCGCGCAGGCCGACCCGCCGCCCACGCGTCCACCGTCGACCCCGCTCGCCACCCCCCCGCCTCCCGCGCCGGTGACCGACGCCGGCACCGGAACCGGCACGGGCACGGGTGGCGTGCCGGCCAACGAGGGGCCGACCGCGCTCGACGACAGCTACTCGATGCCCGAGGACACGTTGCTCGTGATCGCCGCGCCCGGCGTGCTCGTGAACGACGGCGACCCCGAAGGCGACCCGCTCGAAGCCTTCCTCACCAGCCTTCCGGCGCACGGCGCGATCCAGCTGTCGAGCGACGGCACGCTCATCTACTTCCCCGACGCGAACTTCAGCGGCGTCGACTCGTTCACCTACGTGGCGGGTGACGGCGAGTTCGGCTCGAGTCCCGCGACTGTGACCATCACCGTCGGCGCGGTGAACGACGCGCCCGTCGCCGTGGACGACGCTTACACGACCGATGAGGACACTCTGCTCCAGGTGACGGCTCCGGGTGTGCTCGGCAACGACACCGACCTCGACGGAAACGCGCTCACCGCCGTTCTCGTGACCGACGCGGGCGACGGGGATCTCACCCTCCACGCCGACGGCTCGTTCAGCTACCTGCCGGACGCGAACTTCCACGGCGTCGACTCGTTCACGTATCGCGTCAACGACGTTGCGCTCGTGTCGAGCGCGGTGACCGTCACCATCACGGTGGGCGCGGTGAACGACGCGCCCGACATGGTCGCCGACTCGTACGACGCGGACGAGAACACCCTCCTCGAGGTGGACGCGGTCGACGGTGTGCTCGCCAACGACTCCGACGCGGACGGAGACGAGCTGACGGCAGTCCGCGTCGACGACGCCGCGAACGGACACGTCGAGCTCGCCGCTGACGGCTCGTTCACGTACATGCCCGACGAGACCTTCTTCGGCACCGACCAATTCACCTACTTCGCCGACGACGGTGACGGTCCCTACGACCCCGTCACGGTCACGATCAACGTCGACGAGTACGCGCTGGCCGAGACGATCGCGGTGATCCACGAGGTCGACTCGGGCGGAACCGTCATGTTCGCCCTGAGCACCAACGGCGCGACCTCCGTGACGATCGCCTCGCTTCCGGGCTCCGGACAGCTCTTGGTCGGCGGCGAGCCGGTGGAGACGCCGATGGACATCGCTCCCGGCACGTCCATCGAGTACCAGGCCCCGGACACCGGTGAGGGACCCGAGCAGTACTCGTTCACCTGGACGGCCACCAACGACGACGGGACGACCGGCGAGCTGACCGAGTACCTGTGGGTCGGCGGCGACCCGGTGATCCCCGACGCCTTCGCCTACGGCACCGAGGGCCAGCCCACGACGATCGACGTGTACGTGAACAGCCCCGACCTCGGCGAGTTCACCTGCGCCATCTGGGAAGGGGTCGCGTCGAACCAGGGCACTGTCGGGAGCGTCACCTTCCACGACGGATACTGGACCATGGTGTTCACCCCGGCGGCCGGCACCGGCGGGACGATCATCGTCCTACACGTGAGCGCCGGCTTCTCCCCGGGCTGCGCCGGGCCCTGGGCCGAGTTCGGGAACGCGTACGTCGCGGTGGGCTACACCGGCGACTCGATGCCGGCGCCCGAGGCGTCGGTCAGCTACCTGGGCAACCCGCTCGTCGGCCCGATCGACGCCGAGTCCGGATCGGCCGTGCAGTTCACCGTCACCGCCACCGACCCGAATGGGCTGCCCGTCGACATCCTGTTCGACGGCCTCGACACGAGCACGGTGGAAGGTCCGCCCGGGACGCTCACCCTCGTCAGCCACATCGGCGACCAGTGGACCTTCGAGTGGACGCCGGACACGCCCGCGTCGTCCTACAACACCGTGCACCTCAAAGTCACGAACCTGGCCGGGATCGAGACTCCGGTGAGCGTGACGATCAACTACTCACCCGGCGAGGCCTAGCCGACCGACACGACCGCGCCGTCGGCTGCGGCCGACGCGCGGATGGCGTCGAGCACCTCCATGCACGCGACGCCGTCGGCGAACGTCGGCACGGGGACGGGTGCGCGGTGCTCACGTCCCTCCACCCCCGCGAGCAGCACCTCGCAGAGCCGGGTGTACGGGCCGACCTCGAGGTGGGTGAACTTGTGCCGGGGGTCGTCGCTCTCGTCCGGCGCGGGCGGGGGCACGAGGTCCTCGGGAACCGGCAGTACGCGGGTGCCGTCACGATCGGCCAACCACACGGCGTCGCCCTCCGACCAGAGCGAGCCGTCGGTGCCCGCCACCTTCGTCATCCCCCCGTAGGGACCCCACGCGGCCGCGGTCTGCTGGAGCACGCCGTCGACCCCGGAGCGCGTCCGGAAGCGGACGGTGAACGAGTCCTCGGCCACGCCCTGACGGGCCGACACGACCGAGAGCGTGGCGCTCACCGACGCGAACTCACCCAGCCAGGTGCGGATCTGGTCGACGACGTGGGAGCCGGACGCACCGAGCCACCCACCTCCTGACTCCTCGTCGAACCACCACCGCGGGACCTTGGCCTCGGGGTCGGCCACGAGCGGCACGTACGACACGAACGAGGCGAAGCGCGGCTCGCCGATGGCGCCGGCCGCGAGGGCCCGGGCCGCGACCGACCGCTCGGGCGCCCAGCGGAACTCGTGCCCCACCAGGTGGGTGATCCCGGCCGCCTCGGCGGCGGCGAGCATGGCGCGGGCCTCCACGGCGTCGAGCGCGAACGGCTTCTCGCAGATCACGTGCTTCCCCGCGTTCGCCGCCGCGATCGCGACGGCGGCGTGGGTGTGCGGCGGCGTGGCGACCGTGACCGCGACCACGCCGTCGAGCGCGAGCGCGGTGTCGAGGTCGGTGCAGGCGTTGGGCACGCCACTGCGCTCGGCCCGGCGCTCGGTGCGCTCGGGGTCGGCGCCCACGAGCGCGACGACGTCGAAGCCCGCAGCGCGCAGCGCAGGCACGTGCACACGACAGCCGAAGCCGGTTCCCACGACGACCGCACCGGGCCGCGCCACCGCTAGTACCCCTCGTCCGGGTTCACGACGCCCACGAGCGGCTCACCGTCGACGTACCGCGCCAGGTTGTCGGCGAACGCCTGCATCATGCGCGGGAACGCCTGCGGAGATCCCCACGAGACGTGAGCAGTGACGCGCACCTTCGGGTGCGTGAACATCCAGTGTCCTTCCGGAAGTGGTTCGGGGGAAACGGTGTCGAGCGTGGCGAGGGCGACGCGGTCGTCGTCGAGCGCCCGGCGCAGCGCATCCTGGTCGATCAACGAGCCGCGGGCGATGTTCACGATGTGCACCCCTGGCTTCACCACTGCGAAGGCCGCGTCGTCGAGCAGGTGCTGCGTGGCGCTCGTGGCGGGCGCCGCGATCACGAGGTGGTCGGCTGAGGCGAGGAGGTCGGCCAGGTCGGCCGCGAGCTCGACCCCGGGCGGCGCGCCCTGCTCGGGCCGGCGCCGCAGCGCCCGGACCCGGCAGTCGAACGCGAGCGCCCGGGTGGCCACCGCCTCGCCGATCCCGCCGAGGCCGACGACCGCGACCGTCTTGCCGGCGAGCTCACCGAGCGGGTGGAAGTTCCAGTGCTCGGGCTTCTCATCGAGGAAGATCTTCGGGATGTCCTTCTCGGCGGCGAGCATCACCGCGAGGACGTACTCGGCGATGGGGATCGCGCTGATGCCCCGCGAGCAGGTGACCGTGCGCGCGGCCAGGATCTCCCGCGGCCAGATGTCGACGCCCGTCCCCGGGATGTGCATCCAGCGCACCCCGATGTCGTCGAGCCGGTCGTGCAGCGGCATCGGGGTGAACGGGCTGAACATCACCTCCGCCCGGGCGTCGTCGGGCACGGCATCCGCCGCGCACGTGAGGATCTCGGCGTCGGGCACCGCAGCCTGGGCGGCCGCGGCGGCCGGTTCGCCGAGCAGGTTGAGCACGCGGATTCCCATCCGGCGGACGTTACCCAAGCCCTCACGTTCCCGCCCCCGTGCGGGAGTCACGGGTCAGGACACGAGGGCGCGGACGTGGGCCAGGAGGTCGGTGGCGTACGCCACCGGGTCGTCGAGGGGCCAGCCGAGGTCGGGCAGGTTGAAGTGCTCGATCGAGAGCTTGCCCTGGTAGCCGAGGTCGTCGAGGCGCCGGATCACCGCGGCGAAGTCGACCACGCCGGTCGGATCGTCGACGTGCAGCTGCGTGTGGCCCGGCTTCCCCTGGCGCAGCTGGATGTGGTCGGCGAACTCGAGCAGGTCGAGCGGATCCTCGCCCCAGTCGGCCACGTGCCCGGTGTCGATGAGGAACCGCAGGCCCGGCACCTCCTGGGCCATGGCCTGCACCTTCTCGCGCGAGTTCACCACCGCAGACGCGTACGGCTCGAGCAGGCAACCCGGGGCCTCGCGGAACTTGCGCACCGTCCACTCCCAGCGGCCTTCGCCCGGACCGGGCGCCGGTGTGGTGCACCAGCCCGGCTGGGGCTTCGGGAACGACGTGGGGCAGCCCACCGGCAGCACGAGCGTCGCCGGGTCGACGTCGGTCCCGCAGTCGATGTGGTCGAAACCGAGGTCACGGGCATGCACCGACGCGACCGCGCCGCGGTCGGGCCAGAACGTGACGTCGACGACGCCAAGCGAGTAGCGACCCATCAGCGTGCGCGCTCGATCCCGGGTCCGGTCGCCGTCAGGTCCGTTCCATCCCGCCGGGCATGACCATGCCGACCTGCTGGAGGTGCTGGCCGAGGATCGTGTCGAAGTTGTCGGCCACCTGTTCGGCCGTCCAGCCGCCATCGCGCCACATGAACGCGACCTGCTTCGGGTGCTGGAACAGCGTGAACGCGTAGTCGGAGCGACCGAGGATCTGGCCGTTGACGTGGGAGGCCCGCTCGGACGCGAGGAACGCGACGAGCGGGGCGTTGAGCGCCGGGTTCTGCTCGGGCGGCGGCTCGGCGCCGGACCGCTCGAACAGCGCCGCGGTCATGCGCGTGGCTCCCGCCGGCGCGACGGCGTTGACCGTCACGCCGTAGCGGCCGAGCTCCATGGCCCAGATGAACGTCATGCCCATGAGGCCGGCCTTGGCCGCGCCGTAGTTGGTCTGGCCGAAGTTGCCGCGCAGCCCCGCGGACGACGTGATGTTGATGATGCGGCCGTAACCCTGGTCCTTCATCAACGGCGCCGCGTGCCGTGCGCAGTTGAACGAGCCCTTCAGGTGCACGGCGATCACCGCGTCGAAGTCGGACTCGTCCATCTTCACGAGCGTGCGGTCGCGCACGATGCCCGCGTTGTTGACGAGGATGTCGATCTTCCCGAACGACTCGACCGCGGTGTTGACGATGCGCTCGGCGCCCGCGAAGTCGGTGACGGAGTCGTAGTTGGGGACGGCCTCGCCACCCAACGCCTCGATCTCGCGGCACACGTTCGCCGCGGGGTCCTCCTCGGTGCCGCGGCCGTCGAGGCTCACGCCGACGTCGTTGACCACGACCTTGGCGCCCTCGGCCGCCATGCACAGCGCGAACTCGCGGCCGATGCCGCGACCCGACCCGGTGATGACGGCGACGCGGCCGTCGAGCAGGCCCATCAGGCGGCCACGGCCGTCGCGGCGCCCACGAGCACCTCGACGCCGTCCTGGTTCGTGGCCTTGCACTCGAGGTCGACGAGCTTCTCGCCGCCCTCCTCGCGCTTGGCGGTGACCGTCGCGCTGAACGTGAGCGTGTCGCCCGGCCACACCTGCTTCGAGAAGCGCACCTGGTAGCGGCGCAGCGCCTCGGGGCCGAACCAGTCCTTCACGACCCGGGCCATGAGGCCGGCGGTGAGCATCCCGTGCCCGAAGACGGAGGGGTTGCCGACGGACGTGGCGATCGTGTCGTCGTGGTGCATCGGGTTGAAGTCACCCGAGGCGCCCGCGTAGCGCACGAAGTTGGTGCGGCTGAGCTTCTCGACGACGAGGGCCGGAGCCTCGTCGCCGACGGACAGGTCGTCGAAGGAAGGAGTGGTCATGGGTCGGGAGCGTATCGCGATCCCGCCCGAACGTGACATGGGCGTCACCTACCCTCCGTGGCGCGGTACGGTGCTGTGCGATGGCGGCCGTGACGCAACCCGCCGAGTCCCCCGAGGGCGGCTCGGAGCCGGTCCCGGCCACCGCGCAGGGCCGTGAGCTGCGGGCCCGCGGCCGGCGCACGATGCGCCGGCTCCTCGACGCCGGCGCGGCCGTGTTCGCCGAGCGCGGCTACCACGCGGTCCGGGTGGACGACGTCGTGAAGGCGGCCCGCACCTCGCACGGCACCTTCTACCTGTACTTCACCAGCAAGGAGGACCTCTTCCGCGCGCTCGCGGTGGAGGTCGCCACCGAGATGACCGCGCTCGCCGGCGACTTCCCGCCGATCGCCGACGGCGACGAGGGCCGGGCCGCGATCCGCGCCTGGCTGGTGCGCTTCACCGAGCTCTACGAGCGCGCCGGCCCCGTGATCCGCACGTGGACGGAGGCGGAGATCTCCGACTCCGAGTTCGGACGGATCGGCGGCGACCTCGTCGGCGAGTTCACCGCCCGATTGGCCGCCCGCATCCGTCCCGCGGCACCCGACCTCGATCCCACGTTCGCGGCCATGGCGGTGGTGGCACTCGTGGAGCGGACCACGTATCTGTCGCTCACCGGCACCCGCCGGAGCGATCGCGACAAAACGCTCGACACCCTCGCGGCGGCGGTCCAGGCCGGCATCCGGGGCACGCACCGAGGGTCCTGACGCACGTTCGGCCGCGCGCCATTCCCGAGCCGGGAGTGTTACGGTCACGTCGTTCAATCGACAAATCCCAGGGGGGAACATGCGACGCGTCGCACTCATGCTCGTTGCGGTCTCGGTGCTCGGCATCGGCTTCACCGCCGGGCCGGCCCAGGCCGCCAAGGAAAAGAAGATCACCAGCTGCAAGAAGGACAAGCTCCTCGCCGAGCACATCCAGACGGCGTTCAACACGTATCTCGGCGGCTCGACGACCGCGGAGAAGATGGCGGGGGTGCAGGACGGCGACAAGATCGCGCCCATCAGCGACGAAGGTGCACGGATCGCGGCGGCCAACGGGCAGACGAGCTCGAGCACCACGACGTACGCGGTCTCGATCAAGCCGACCTGTGACGGCAAGACGGGCGCCACGTTCACCTACGACCTGGCGATCAACGTCCCCAAGCCCGTGACGAACCCGCCGTCCAGCGGCATCGGCCTGAACTTCGCCGGTGACGCCGCGCTGGTCAAGGGCAAGTGGCTGATCTCGGGCTCGACGGTCTGCGACCTGATCGGCCAGAACCCGCAGACGCCCGGCCTCGGCGAGAAGTGCCTGGCCGCTCTCTAGAGCGACGAACGCGGGTCGTGCGCACCCACCGCCCGACCCTGCCGGCGGCCCTCCGGGCCGTCATGGTGACACTGATCGTGGCCGGTGCCCTCGTGGCGCCGGCCACGGTCGCGTCCGCCGCCGGGTCCCGATGCCCGAAAGGGGCCGAAGCAGCCGTGACCACGGCCTACGGCAACGTGTTCAGCCGCGCGACGCAGCTCACCGGCGACGAGCGCGCCGCGAGCCTGTCCCGGGGCGACGATCCGGCGGTCCGGGCCGTCCTCGACACCTGGCTCGCGAGCCCGGAGCGGAGCACGTCGACGATCACCGTCAACGGGATCGAGTGCCGGGGCCGGTCCCGCGCGGTGGTCGACGCCGACCTCAACCTCGCGGGTGTGCCGCTCCCCGACGTGCTGGCGTCGGCGAAGGCCGTGCGCGAGGACGCCACGTGGAAGGTGGCCACGTCGACCTTCTGCTTCCGGATGGTCCTCGAGGACCCGAGCCTCGCGACCGCGGGCCCGTGCGCCCGGACGGCGCGCTAGCGGCGCACCGCCGCCGAGCGCGGGTCTAGAGCTCGCCGTGGACGGCGGGCAGGAGCCGGTCGCTGATGTCGCCGAGCTCTTCCTTGGTGCCGCTGAGCACCACCTGGCCCTTGGCCAGCACCACGACGTCGTCGGCCAGCGTGAGGGCCTGGTGCACGTGCTGCTCGACGATCATCAGCGCGCACCCGGAGTCGCGGATGGTGCCGAGGGTCTCGTAGACCTCGTCGATGATCACCGGGGCGAGGCCGAGCGAGAGCTCGTCGGTGATGAGCAGCTTGGGCCCGCGCACGAGCACCCGAGCGAGCGACAGCATGCGCTGCTCACCGCCCGAGAGCGTGCCAGCGAGCTGGCGGCGCCGCTCCCCCATCCGGGGGAACAGCTCGTAGGCCTGCTCGAGCTTGGGCTTGAGGCCGCGACGACCGAAGACCTCGCGGAACGTGAGGACGAGGTTCTCCTCGACCGTGAGCGACGCGAACACCGACCGGCCCTCGGGTGCGTGGACGATCCCGAGCTGGGCGAGCTTGTAGGGGCGCTTGCCCGTGATGTCGGTGCCTTCGAAGAGCACGTGCCCCTGGGTGGGCTTGATGAGCCCCGACGCCACGCGCACCACGGTGGTCTTGCCCGAGCCGTTGGCACCGAGCAGCGCGACCACCGCGTTGGGCTGGACCACGATCGAGATGCCGAACAGCGACCGGAACGGCCCGTAGCCGGCGTGCACGTCGCGCAGCTCGAGCAGCGGCGTGCCCGACACGGGCCCGGTGGGCACGGCGGAGGCGTCGGTGGCGCTCATTCGGTGCTCCCCAGGTAGGCCTTGCGCACCGCGGCGTCGTTGAACACGTCCTCGGTGGGGCCGGACGCGATCAGCGTGCCGAAGTCGAGCACGTAGAGGCGACTCACGAGGCTCTGGACCATGTCGACGTCGTGCTCCACGAGGAGCACGGCGAACTCGTGCTCCTGCTGCACCTTGGCGAGCCGGGCCGAGAACGCCGCGGTCTCCCGCACGTCGAGACCCGACGACGGCTCGTCGAGGAGCAGGAGCGTCGGGCGGGTCATCAGCGCCCGGCCGAGCTCGACCAGACGACCGCGACCGAGGCTGAGCATCTCCGCGGGCTTGTCGGCCTCGTCGCCCAGGCGCAGGAGGTCGAGCATGGCGTCGGCCCGCGTGCGTTCGTCCTTGGTGGGCTTGGACCGGTTGAGCAGGTCCTTCCAGAGCCGGCCCTCGTCGCGGTGGGCGCGGTCGGCCACGATGAAGTGGTCGCGCACCGACATGCCCGAGAACAGCTCGAGGCGCTGGAACGTGCGCCCGAAGCCCATGCGGGCTCGCTGGTACACGGGCAGGCCGGTGACATCGCGGCCCGCGAACATCACCGTTCCCTCCTCGGGCCGGAGGATGCCGAGCAGGCAGTTGAAGAACGTCGTCTTGCCCGCGCCGTTCGGCCCGATGAGCCCGACGAACTCGCCCGGCTCGACGTAGAGGTCGACGGTGTGCAGGGCCGTGATGCCCGCGAACCGCTTGGTGATGCCACGCGCGTCGAGCAGCGCCGTCGCGGGCGCGGGCTGGGACGCGGCCACGGTGGGGTCGACGACGGCCATCAGTCGCCTCCTCCCGCGGGGGCGAGCTCGGCGAGCTCGGGCAGCTCCTCGGGCAACGCGTCCTCGGCCAGCGGGACGCCGGGCGCGACGTCGACCTCACCCATCACGAGCTCGTTCACGCCGCCCTGCACCTCGCCGATCCACTGCACGAAGACGATTGCGGCCACCAGCCCGAGCAGGTACAGCGGCCACAGGAACGGAGGCACCCAGCCCTTCGAGGCCCAATAGGAGAAGAACGTGCCGAGCACGATCCACAGCGTGGGGCCGCGGCCCGCGCGCCACGTGACCGGGTGCGTGCGGAAGTCGCGCTGGCGAGCCACCGCCTCCGCCGAGACCGGCACCATGAAGAACGCCGCGATCGCGAAGCCGCAGATCAGCCCGACGATGATGCCGACCCACACCGGAGCGTCGATCGCCACCTCGGGCGACCCGAAGTCGGGCGTGCGGACGTTCACCGCGGTGAGGAACCACCCTGCCGCCACCCCGAGCACTCCACCCGCAGCGAGCACGCTCCAGCTCCACGTGAAGCCGCCCATGGCGACGAGCCGGCGGTTCGTCATGACGATGTACACGAGCGCGAACAGCACGCTCGGCGCGAGGCAGATCACGATGAGCGGGACGGGGGCGCCCTCGCCCGAACCGGCGATCCGCCGCACGATCACCGCGAGCAGGAGCACGAGCGGCCCGGCGATGGCCGGCAGCGTGACGTTGCGGGTCGGGAGGTAGCCGCGTGGAAGTGGGCCGTGCACCGCAAGCTCCGCGGCGCGCGCCTTCAGCAGCTTGGCCTTGCGCTGGGCGAGGATGCTCACGCGGGTGCGGAACTCCACGATGCCCTCGGGGTGGCGGGCGTAGGTGATGGCACCGAACCCGAACCCGATGAGGGCGATGCTGGCTTCCATCCCGAAGTAGTCGGACAGCAACCACTGGAAGAGCACGAAGCTGATCGCGGCGTTCACCGCGCCGTCGACGGTGCGCGAACCGAGCGAGACCACGAGGACCACCCACGCGGCGCCGAACAGCGCCTGGTACTCCTGGGTCTGGAAGTCGATGCGCGACGAGTTCATCGCGAAGAGGCCGCCCGCGAGCCCTGCGATCCCGGCGGACAGCGCGAACAGCAGGATGCGCTGACGCGTGCCGTTGATGCCGATCGACGCCGCGGCCGTCTCACTGCCGCGCAGGGCCGCGAAGTACCGACCGGTGGTGCCCCCGCGCACGAAGATCACGAGGAAGCCCACGACGGCGAAGCACAGGAACACGAAGAGGAAGTACCGCTGATCGGGGCCGAGGAACCCGCTGCCGTTCAGGAACGACGGCCGGGGCACGTCGAGACCCTCGGGGCCGCCCGCCACCGAAGCGTTCGTGAACACGATGTTCTGGGCCATCAGCGCGAACGCGAGCGTGGCCAGCGTGAGGAAGATGCCGCCGAGCCGCAGACCGGGGACCGCGAGCAGCGCGCCCACGATCACCGCGAACACCACGCCCAACGCGAGCGCGAGGAGCACGGGCCAGTGGTTCTCGGCCGCGAGGTTCGCGGTGGTGTAACCGCCGATGCCGGCGAACGCGGCCTGGCCGAGCGACACCTGTCCGCCGAGTCCGGTGAACACGGTGATCGAGAGGAACGCGATCGCGAGCGTGAACGCGTCGGTGAAGCGGAACACCCAGACGTCGGACATCGCGAACATCACCAGGAGCAAGAACGCGGCGATGAACACGTAGAACGCGATCCGCGACGTCTTCGCGAGCGAGCGGTCCTTGTACTCGTGCGCCATCGCCGGCGGCGGCGGGTCGACACCCGAGAGCGGGTCGGTGACGTCGCGGCGGCCCTTGAACGCGGGCAGGAAGATGAGCAGCAGGAACAGGGCCACGAACGGCAGCGCGGGGCGCACGCCGGTCTGGATGTTCTGCGGCCACTTGTACTCGTAGCTGAGGCCGATGATCGCGCGCTGGCCCACACCGAGGATCGCCGCGCCCAGCAACGCGAACGGGATGCTCGTGAGGCGGCCGAACGCCGCTGCCGCGACCGCGGCGACGAGGAGGAGCGTGAACGGGATCGAGTCGATCGAGCCGAGGTCGGGAGCGATGAGCACACCCGCGAGGCCGGCGAGGAAGCTCGACAGCATCCACGCGGCCATGCTCACGCGCTCGCTGTCGACGCCGGCCAGCTCCACCATGCGGAAGCTCTCCACGATCGCCCGCATCTGGAGGCCGAGCGCGGTGTAGCGGAACAGGACACCGAGGAGCACCACCGACAGCAGGGTGACGACGACGATCGTCATCCGGTCGGCGGACACGACGTAGTCGCCGATCTGGAAGACGCCGTCGCTCCCGGCGAGGTCCTTCATGCCGATGAGCGAGGCAATGCTCGGCGGACCGAACTGCGGCTTCACGCCGGTGAGGAGCGCCTTGATGATCTCTGGGAGCGCGACGAAGAGACCCAGCGACGACACGAGCTTCACGACCCACGACGAGTTCCGCATGTATCGGAACAGCGCGCGGTCGAGGAGCAGCCCGAACAGCGGTGCCACGATGAACACCGAGACGACGAAGCAGAGCCAGGTGGGCCACCCGCGCTGCTTCAGCTCGTACATCACCGCGGCGGACAGGAACGCCTGCGCGCCGAAGGCGAGGTTGAAGACCCCGGAGGTCTTGTAGGTGAGGACGAGGCCGATCGCGACGAGTGCGTAGACGCACCCGACCGGGAAGCCCTCGATGAAGTATTGGACCCAGTCGTTCAGCGCCACGTGCGCTTCCTAGTTGAAGTCGTCGCGATCAGGCCAGACTCGCCCCTCATCCCTGGCCCGGCGCGGCGTACGTGGGGGTGTCGAGGGTTGCGGGGTACGGGTTCTCCGGGAAGCAGACGAAGGGCTTCCCGGGCTGGCCGTAGACGGGCACGAACTTGCCGTTCTTCACCTGGATGTACGCCGCGCACCCGGTGCTGTTCGGCGCCGTGGGCCCGTGGGCGGTGGTCCAGTCGACCTTCGCCCGGGTGCCGTCGGCTGTCCAGGCGGTGATCTTGTTGATCGCGTCGACCACCGACTGCTGGGTGAAGTTCTTCCCGGCCTGCTTGATGCCCTCGTTGAGGAGCATGGCGCTCTGCCACCCGACGAGCGCGTGCTCGCTCGGGTTGACGCCGATCTTCTTCATGGCGGAGAGGAACTCCTGCATGCCCTTGGAGTCCTTCGCGGCCTCGAACGGCACGTAGTCCGTCACGAAGGTGAAGCCCTCGAGGTCGGCGCCGAGGTCCTCGAGGACCTGCGGGTCGTAGCCCTCGGGGGCGTAGAACCTCACGTTGTTCACACCGGCCTGCTTCAGCGCCTTGGCGAAGTTGACCTCGCCGTTGACGTCCATGCAGCTGGCGATGAAGTCGACCCCGTTGTCCTTCACGGCCTGCACCGCGGCGGAGATGTCGTTGGCCGAGAAGCCGAAGGAGAGGCTGCGGTCGGTGAACTTCACCTTGGGTCCGTACCTGTCGAACGTGTTCTCCTGGCCGGCCGAGCAGTCGGCCGACTGCGGGGAGGAGCCGTAGGCGAGGAGGCCGACGCCCTTCGAGCCCTCCCGCTGCGCGATGACGTTCGGCGCGAGCGTGATGCACTGGCTGCCGAGGCAGAGCCACGAGCCCTTCTCACCGAAGAGGCTCTTGCCCTTCGACCAGTCGGACTGGATGTTCCAGCCGAAGGTGGGAACGCCCTTGTCGGCGAGGTACTGCGCGCTGGCGAAGGTCTGGGTCACCATCGGGACGACGGCGAACACCTTCTTCTCCTCCACCAGGGAGCGGGCGTTCAGCAGGTTCTTCGAGTCGCGGGACTGGTCGTCGAGGTTGGCGGCGACCTTGTACTTGCGGCCGTAGATCCCGCCATCCTTGTTGATCTTGTCGAAGTATGCCTGCGCGCCCTTGAACGAGTCCTGGTACGGACGGCCCGTCGGGTTGGTCACACCCGCGATGCCGCCGACGAGGATCTGCTTCGCCGTGACCCCGGGAACCGAACCCGATTGGGCACCGGCCGGAGCGATCACCCCGACCATCGACGCGGCGATGGTCGACACCACCAGAACGACGAGCACGCGGCCCTTGCGCATCGGTTTCTCCCCCCAAGGCAACCCGACTGTGGCGGCACTCTAACCAACCCGGACGTGACGTACACGTCAGGGTGCACGATGTCCGGATTGCGCGCGCGAGCATGGAGTCGTGCCCCAGACGCTCGTCTCCTTCCACGCCCATCCCGACGACGAGGCCATCCAGACGGGCGGCACCATCGCCCGAGCCGCGGCGCGCGGACACCGCGTCGTGCTCGTGTTCGCGACCCGCGGCGAGCTCGGCGAGGTGGACGACGGGTTCCTCCGGCCGGGCGAGACGCTGTCGCAACGGCGCAGTCGCGAGTGCGAGGACGCGGCCGCGATCCTCGGTGCCGCGCGGGTCGCGTTCCTCGGATACCGCGACTCCGGGATGGCCGGCGAGCCCACCAACCACGACCCCGGCGCGTTCTGGCAGGCCGACCTCGAGGAGGCCGCGGCGCGGCTCGCCGCGATCCTGGTGGAGGAGGACGCCGCCGTGCTCACCGTCTACGACGAGCGCGGCGGCTACCACCATCCCGACCACATCCAGGTCCATCGTGTCGGCGTGCGTGCGGGCGAGCTCGCGCGTACTCCCCGCGTCTACGAGGCCACTGCCGACCGCGACCACTTCATCGAGACGGTGGCCGCCGCCCGGGCCGAGCTCGGCGACGACTTCGCCGAAGCCGGCGTGGATCTCCCCGACCCGTCCGAGTTCGCGAACAACTTCAGTCCGAGCCACGTGATCACCACCCGCGTCGACGTGCAGGAGCACCTCGCCGTGAAGCGCGCGGCACTCGCGGCGCACGCGAGCCAGATCGGCGAAGGCTCGTTCTTCGTGACGATGCCAGACGAGATCTTCGCCGTAGCCTTCGGCACGGAGTGGTTCATCCGCCGGGACGCGCCCGAAGGGACCCGCGAGACATGGCTCTTCGACGTCGACTGAGGCTCCTTGCCATGGCGCTCGCCGGGGCCTTGCTCGTGGCGAGCGTTGGTGTCGCCGGTACGGCCCCGTTGAGCGCGGCGACGGCCGCGGTTCCGGCGGGCGCGGCCATCACCACGACGAAGGTGGCCCCGGCGAGCTCGGCGGCGGGGCCCGCGTACGCGGAACCCGGCAAGTACGCCGCGGGCGTCACCACGCTCGACCTGCCCGACCGCAAGGTCGAGGTCTGGTACCCGGCCAAGAAGAAGGCTGCAACGGGCGCGGTCCCGGCCAGCTTCGACCTGCTCGAGAAGGTCCCGCCCGGGATCAAGGACCTCCTGCCCGCCGGCACCGACGTCACCTACACCACCGACGCGTACCGCGACATCAAGGCCGCGAAGACCAAGGGTGGCTTTCCCCTCGTCCTCATGGCCCACGGAACGGCCGGGTACCGCGAGGAGCTCGCGTACCTCGGTGAGCACCTCGCCTCGTGGGGGTTCGTGGTCGCCTCGCCCGACATCACCGAGCGCGGGCTCATGGCGCTCCTCGGGAACCCGCCCGCGACCCCGCGCGACGACATCCAGGTCATGCGCGACACCGCCGCGCTCGTCCGAACGGCGAGCAGCACCAAAGGTGGACCGCTTGCCGGCCGGGTGAAGAAGGACGCCGTCGCGGTGACCGGCCAGTCCGCGGGGGGCGGCACGGCGATCCGCTACGGGAGCGAGCCGGGCGTCGTCGCGTCGATCCCGATCTCCGCGAGCGGGTACAACGCGCAGACCGGCGCGTACGGGACGTTCCCGAACGTACCGATCATGTTCGTCACCGGCACCGCGGACCAGATCGTCCCTGCGGCCAACGTGCAGGGCGGCTTCGAGAAGGCCGGCTTCCCGGCCCGGTACGTCGGCATCGACGGTGCCGGCCACGCGAGCGTCGCAGGGGTGTGTCCCATCGGCGGAGCGGGTGGTCTCGCGGGCGTGGCCGACCGCGCCGGCCTCCCCGTTCCCGACAGCCTGAAGCAGCTCGCGGCCGACGGCTGCGCGACGTCGTCGGCCGATCCCGACCCGTCGTGGGGGGTCGTCCGCCACGCCGTCACCGCCCAGCTGCGCGCGGCATTCGGCATCGACAAGAAGCCCATCGGGCTCGACCAGGCGACGATGGACGGATTCGCGCCGGTCGTCGTGAAGTACCAGGAACACCTCCCGTGAGCTGGCTCCTCTTCGCGGTCGGGCTGGCCACGTTGGCCCTCGGGGTCAACGTGCTGTTCCCGTCGCGCTCGCTGCTCGGGCTGGGCATCAGCTTCTTCGCGGAGTTGCTCGTGGCCGAGCTGGCGCACTGGACCGTGCTCGCGCTCGGCGGCGGCGTGATCGCGCTCGCGGCGCTCGGCGGGCTCGACCACTGGCCGGGCTGGGTCGGGCTCGCAGCCGCGGTGATCGGCGGCGTGCTCATCGTCGCCGAGATGGTGCTGGCGGCACGCAGCGGACCGGCCGTGACCCGGGCCCTCGCCGATGCCGGCCTCGACCCGCCCGACTCCGACCGCGGGCGGTGGCGGAGGCTGCTCGTCCCGTTCTGGCTCGACGACCGCCGGGTCGAGCGGATCGCCAACCTGCGCTACGCCGACGACGCCGGGCGGCGGCACCTGTGCGACGTGTACCGCCCCCGCGGCGGGGCCGAGCGCGCGCCGGTGCTCCTCCAGATCCACGGCGGCGGCTGGCTCATCGGCAACAAGCGCCAGCAGGGTCGGCCGCTGATGAATCGGATGTCGGCGCACGGCTGGGTGTGCGTCGCGATCAACTACCGACTCGCTCCGAAGGCGAAGATGCCCGCGCAGATCATCGATGTGAAGCTCGCGCTGGCGTGGATCCGGGCCCACATCGCCGAGTACGGCGGCGACCCCGACCGGGTCTTCGTCACCGGAGGTTCGGCCGGCGGGCACCTCACCGCGATGACCGCGCTCACCATGAACGACCCGCAGTACCAACCCGGGTTCGAGGCCGCCGACACGTCGGTGCTCGCGGCCGTTCCCTTCTATCCCCCGACCGACCTCGTCCCGTTGTTCACGTTCCGCGGGAAGCGGGCCAACCGCGTCGCCGACCGCACGGCCGCGCTCGTGTTCGGCGCGTCGCTCAGCGCCGATCCCGACCGGTACCAGGGGTGGTCGCCGATCACGCTCCTCACGCCCGGTGCGGTGCCGTTCCTCGTCATCCAGGGCAGCGCCGACAACCTCGTCCCGGTCGCGCAGACGCGTGCGTTCGTCGACGCGCTCCGCGCGCTCCCGAACCAGCACGTGGTGTACCTCGAGCTCCCCGGCGCACCGCACGCATTCGAGGTGTTCCACTCGGTGCGGGCCGAGGCCGCCATCGGCGCCGTGCAGCAGTTCTGCGAGAGCGTCGTCGCCGGGGTGCCCGTCGCCGACGCCGACAGCCGGGACGGCGTCACCCGGGCGGACGCGGTCAGCTCCGCGGCGTCCGCCGAAACGACCGCGGCGCCCGAGTCCGACTGAGCGACCGGTCCGACGACCAGGGCGCGTACGGCGCGATCGTGATCGCGGCCAGCTCGAGCAGCACGCTGTCGTAGTTCACCCGCCAGCCCGCGAAGTCGCGCCACGCGCGGTCATGGTCGGCTCGCACCGGTACACCGGCGCCCCCGAGCTCCTCGTACGCCTCCATGAACTCGGCCCGGGCGATGCTGATCGCGTCGTCGGGCGCGGGATCGGCATCGAACGGGATCCGATAGAGCGTCGCGATGTCGCGCATGGCGAGGTACCCGGCCCGGATGCACATCCCGGCCTGGGGTGACCACGGCACGTCGAGCGTGGACTGCGCCAACGCGGCGGCGTCGAGCACCGCCCCCGCCGACGTGACCCACGAGCGGTGGGGGTTGGGGGAGCGGAAGAACGCGAGCGACGCGAACGTGGTGTGGGTCTCGTTGAGCTCCGCGAACCAGCTCTCCCACTCGTCCCACAGGGCCGGAAGGTCGTCGAGCCAACCGACGGCGTGGTAGCGGGTGAGGAGCTCGACCGCGCTCGGTGGGGTGCCGGCCCGGGTCGCCAGGCGGGCCACCGCGATCTCCCGGCGGGAGAACGCGCCGTAGATCGTCGGGAGGTATCCGATCAGGAGCGCGAGGAGCGCCAGCCCGGTGCCGGCCTCGATGAAGGCGACGACGTACCCCCACTCGCCCCCGCCGCGCGGCGGGCGGACGAACCCGAGCGTGAAGAACGACGAACCGCTCATCTCGAACGCGTCGGCCCAGCCGTCGAACACGCTCGCCCGGAAGATCAGGGCGAAGCCCAGGATCACGAGCACCATCCACACGAGCACGAGTGCCACCAGCGACGCCGGCGCGTACATCGCCATCACGCCGTCACGGGCCTCGTAGGTCTTCATGGGCCGGGTGATCAGGCCGAACACCTTCCGCATCGACCGGAACACGAAGCGGGTCACGAAGGAGACGACGCCGCGGGGCAGGACGAAGGTGCGCACCGCGGAGTCGAGGACCGCGACGATCACCGCGAGCCCCGCCAGCACGAGCAGGATGTCGCCCACGGCGTCCATCGCTTCAGCATCGCACGCGATTCGGGCGGGGCCTCGCGGCCCCGCCCGATTCGTGATCTGGGTGTTGGCGTCGAGCGGTGCGCGCCTACTTCACGATGAAGGTGGTCACCATGCCGAACATCCCGTCGGCGCGCTCGGCGTGCGTGAGGATGTGGCAGTGCCAGGCCCACACGCCCGGCTCGGTCGCCTGGACGAGGACCGTGTACCGCTCGCCCGGAGCCACCAGGACGGTGTCCATCTGGTAAGGCTGGGGCACCGGGAACCCGTCCTTGGCGATCACCAGCTGGGGCAGACCGTGGAGGTGCATCGGGTGCACCTGCAGGCCCTCGTTCATGTAGTGGACCTCGACCCACTCACCCTGCTTGGCGATCACCGGCGCGGTGGCCGGGAACGACTTCCCGTTCAGGGTCAGGCCGATCACGCCGGCGTCGTTCAGGACCATGGGGACTTCCTGGCTCACCGTGACGCCGGCCGGGATCGGCTCGTCGCCGATGAGGAACGCCCCCGCGAGCCCGTCGGGCACCTGGTGCTCGGCGTGGTGGTGGGAGTGGTACATGCCCACTGCCGGGCCCTTGGCCACGAACTCGTACGTGAACTTCTCCCCCGGCTTCACGGGTTCCTGCGTCACGTCGGGCACGCCGTCCATCGCGTTCGGGACGTCGATGCCGTGGAAGTGGATCGCGGTCGACTGCGGGAGCTGGTTGTCGAGCACCACCCGCACCTTGTCGCCCGGGTTCACCTTGATGGTCGGACCGGGAACGGTGCCGTTGTAGGCCCAGGCTCGCACCGTCTTGCCCGGCTCGACCTCCCAGTCGACGATCGACGCGGTCACGTCGAACTCCTTGGTGCCGTCGGGGAGGACCTTCGGGACCATGAGCTGGCCACCGACACCCGCGGTGTTCGCGCCCTTGTCGAGCTGCGCGACGTACGCGTCGACCGGCTGCTTCATGGTCTTGTCGTCGGACTCGTTCGTCGCGAGGAGCGCGTCCTCCGACGCGGTGCCCGTGCCGCCGTGGCCCGCCATCGTGCCGACCATCAGCGCGCCCTTCATGCCGGCGTCGGCGTGGCCCGGGATGGTGCAGTACACCTCGTACATCCCGGCGTCGAGCTTGCCGAGGTCGAGCGTGGCGGTGTCGCCGGACTTGAGATCGGGCGTCGTGAGGTCCTGGCCCTTCACGGCCAGGTTGTGCACGGTGGTGCCGGTGTTGGACACCTTCAGCACACCGCCCTCGGCCACCGTCAGGTCGGCGGGGTTGATCCGGAACTCGGACAGCCCGACGGCAGTGCCACCGGCCGCCTTGGCCTGGTCCTTGGCCTCGTTGCTGCTGTCGAGGGCCGCCGCGGCAACCGCGAGGGCCACGAACGCGAGGACCACCGCCATGAGCGTGAACATGACGGTGGTGAGACCGAATCCCTGTTCGTCGTCGACGCGCGGACTCATGGGCAGTCCTTCCTCTTCTTCGGGTGGGTGCGCCCAGCCTCCCCCACCCGGCCGCGAGAAGTTCCGGGTCGAAAGTCCCATCGTGAGGGCATTGGTGCCCAGCCTCCCGGCGGGTTCCGCCCGGCGCCGCGGTCAATCCGGATGAATCGGGCGGCTCCGGCGGCTCGGTCCCCGGGGTCGGTCGCCCGGGTCAGTCACCGGGGTCGGGGCGGCGACGCGCCCGCTTGCGCTCGCCCTGGCGCCGCTTCTGGTCGAGCCGACTCTCCCGGGCCGACCGCGTCGGCCGGGTCGGGCGGCGCGGCGCCTCGACCGCGAGGCCGCCCGCGAGCTTGCCCGCCAGTCGCTCGAGGGCGACCGTGCGGTTGCGCGCCTGTGAGCGCGAGTCGGACGCCACGGCGCGCACGACGGGGCCGAGGCGTTCGAGGAGCCGGGCGCGCTGGCGGGGCCCGAGGGCCGTCGACGTCTCCACCGCGAAGCGGACCTCGACCCGCGAGTCGGACGTGTTGGCGTGCTGCCCGCCCGGCCCGCCCGACCGGCTCACCTTCCACTCGAGCTCGGCGAGGGGGATGCGGCACGTCGGCGTGACCCGGAGCCAGCCGTCCTGCGTGCCCACCCGCCGACCGTACCGCCACCGCCGACCCGGGGCGCGGACGCGCGCGTGGTTACTGGCGAGTACATTCCCGGAACCGCACGAGATTGACAGTCGTCGTTCGACTCGTATCCTGTCGTCCACCGTGGCGGCAGTCATCGGACCCGGGCCGAAGGCCCGGACAGCACACCCGGCTCCGCCGGGAGAGAACGGGGGGAATCGTGGGCCAGCACCGGCATGTTCGCCGTTGGACCCGAATGGGCGCGCTCGCCGCCACCGGCGCGATCGTCGCCGGATCACTGCTCGCGATCGCCGCGCCGGCCGGCGCGCAGAAGACGGGCGGCGACGTCCGCTTCGGCCTCGAGGCCGAGACGACCGGCGGATACTGCATCCCCAAGGCTCAGCTCGTGGTGTCCGGCATCCAGGTGGCCGCGGCCGTCTACGACACCCTGACGATGCCGAACACGAAGGACGAGTACGTCGCGAACCTGGCCGAGTCGGTCACGCCGAACTCCACGTTCGACGAGTGGACCATCAAGCTCCGCCCGGGCATCAAGTTCCACAACGGCGAGGCGCTCAACGCCGCCGCCGTGAAGCAGAACATGGACGCGTGGAAGACCGGACGCCTCTTCCAGTTCGTCTACAGCAACATGGGCGACGTCACCGTGGTCGACGACCTCACGCTCAAGGTCACCACCAAGACCCCGTGGCCGGCGTTCCCGGGCTACCTCTACCTCCAGGGCCGGGCCGGCATCGTGGCCCCCGCGCAGCTCGCCAACGCCGACACCTGCGCCACCAACCTGATCGGCACCGGGCCGTTCAAGCTCAACTCGCCGGGCGACTGGAAGCTCAACGAGAGCCTCACCGTCGTCAAGAACCCGAACTACTGGAAGAAGGACGCGAAGGGCAACGCCCTCCCGTGCCTCGACAAGATCACCTTCGTGCCCGTCCCCGACTCGCCCACCCGTGACACCCAGCTCCAGGGCGGGCAGCTCGACATCATGCACACGTCGAGCGCATCGTCGATCGACGGACTGAAGAGCACCTCGGGCATCGACCTCGTGTACGACGTCAAGGGCAACCGCGAGACCCGCTACTACCAGATCAACGCGTCGAAGCCGCCGTTCAACGACCCGAAGGCGCGCCAGGCGCTCGGGTACGCGTTGAACCCCAAGGAGATCAACACCATTCGCAACAAGGGCCTCTTCACCGTGGCCTCGCAGACGATGGACTCCAACTCGCCGGGCTATCTCAAGAGCAGCGGCTACCCGAAGTACAACCTGAAGAAGGCGAAGCAGCTCGCGTCGGAGGTCAAGGCGGCCAACGGCGGCAGCTTCGACGTGACGTTCCTCACGACCAACGACTCCGACAACGCGGCCGAGGGCCAGCTCCTCATCGAGCAGGCCAACGCCGCCGGGATGAACGCGAAGCTCGTCCAGGTCGACCAGAGCTCGCTCGTCAACGAGCTGCTCGGAGGCAACTTCTCCGTGACGCTGGTGCGGAACTTCCACAGTGACGCCGCCTTCGGTGACGTCGCCAACTACGTGTGGTGGGCGAAGGGTTCGCCGGTGAACTTCAGCAAGTTCGACGACCCGAACGTCCAGGCCGCCCTCGACGCCGGCCGCACGTCCACCGACCCCGCCGCCCTCACCAAGGCCTACACCGACTTCAACAAGGCCATGGCCGCCGGCGTGTACGTCGTCCCGGCCTGGTACAGCATCTGGGCCCTGGCCTCGAAGGGCCTGACCGGCCAGGGCGGCGCACCGCTCCCCGACGGGAGCAAGGCGCTCGTGCTGAACGGTCGCTTCCCGGTGGAGACCCTCTGCAAGAAGTAGACAGGGGGTCCACCGGCTCGGGGGGAGACTGGGGTGGCAGCAGCACGGCTGATCGGGAGACGGTTCCTGCAACTCGCAGTCGTGCTGCTGCTCGTCACCTTCTTCACCTTCAGCCTCGTCCGGCTCCTCCCGGGTGACCCAGCCAAGACGATCATCCCGTTCGGCACCGAACAGCAGCGGGCCCAGCTCAACCAGGACCTGGGCCTCGACAAGCCGTTCCTCCAGCAGTACGTCAACTACCTGGGCGTGCCGATCATCAGGAGCGACGGGACGTCCGGGCTGCTCCAGGGCAACCTCGGGCGGCTGTACGCCACCAACCAGCCGGTCACCGACTCCCTGAAGCAGTCGCTGCCGATCTCACTCCAGCTGGTGCTCTACGCGCAGGTGCTCGCGCTCGTGATCGCGATCCCGCTCGGCGTGCTCGCCGCCTACCGGTCGGGCACCCGCACCGACAGGACGATCAACACGACCGCGTTCGCGTTCCTCGCGATCCCGAACTTCGTGCTCGCGCTCGTGCTGTCGTACTTCGTGGGAGCGAGGTTGCAGTGGCTCCCAACGGCCGGGTACCAACCCGGCTGGCTCGACCCGCTCTTCGACTCGAGCCGATCGTCCACGATCTTCAGCGGGTGGAGCAACAACCACATCCGCTACATGATCCTGCCGGTGATCACGCTCGCGGTCGGGCAGGTCGCGATCTACATGCGCCTGCTCCGCAGCGACATGATCGCGACGCTGCAGGAGAACTTCATCACGATGGCGAAGGCCAAGGGCGTCCCCAACCGGCGCATCCTGTTCCGCCACGCCCTCCGGCCGTCGAGCCTCACGCTGCTCACCGTCGCCGGGCTCAACATCGGCACGCTCATCGGCGGGGCCATCGTCGTCGAGGTGATCTTCGGCATCCCGGGGATGGGCACGCAGATCGGCACCGCGATCTTCGCCCGCGAGTACGTGGAGCTGCAGAGCTACATCCTCGTGATCGCGTTCATCTTCGTGATGATCAACTTCATCGTCGACTTCCTCTACATCGTGCTCGACCCCAGGATTCGCCGTGCCCGCGCAACCGCCTGACGACATGCCGGCCGACGGGCCGGAGGGAGCCCGCGACCTCGATCGCTACGCGGAGGACTCGCTCGAGTCCGGCCTCGCGGTCGCGCAGGGCAGCCTGTACTTCTCGGCCGTCGAGGTCGGCGGCGAGGGACAGAAGCGACGCGGCCGCAAGCTCGGGATCGGCGCTTGGCTCGCGATCGGGTGGATGGTCTTCATCGTCCTGTTCTCGGTGCTGGCCCAGCTCGGCGTGCTGCCGCTGAAGAGCCCCACCGAGTCGTTCGCCTCCTGCGCGCGGCTCGGGCCCTTCGCGAAGGAGGGCACCGCGCCCGGCCACATCCTCGGATGCGACAGCAACGGCCGGGACATGATCGCCCGCCTGGCGTACGGGGGGTGGTCGTCGCTCTTCGTCGCCACCGGCGCCGTGCTCTTCGGGCTGATCTTCGGCGGGGTGCTCGGCATGCTCGCCGGGTTCTTCGGGGGCAAGGTCGACGTCGTGCTCACGTCGCTGTTCAACGTGTTCCTCGCCATCCCGGCCGTGGTGCTCGCGTTGGCCCTGGTCGCCTTCCTCCAGGGCGCGTCGAGCTCCAGTGGCAGCGGCGGGACCACCGTCGACGCGAAGTTCCTGCTGATCCTGGCCATCGGGATCGTGTCGGTCCCGCTCCTCGGGCGGATCACCCGCGCCTCCGCGCTCACGTGGTCCCAACGCGAGTTCGTGCTCGCGGCGCGCGCCCAGGGCGCGAAGCCCATGCGCATCATGATCCGCGAGGTGCTCCCCAACGTCGTCCCGGCGATGATGTCGATCGCCCTGCTCGCGATCGCGATCGCGATCGTGGCGGAGGGCACGCTGAGCATCCTCGGCGTGGGAGTGAAGCCGCCCACCCCGTCGTGGGGCAACATCATCGGGCTCGACCGCGGGAAGATCAAGGAGTCGCCGCACATCGTGTTCCTGCCGGCGCTTCTCATCTTCCTGACCGTGCTCAGCCTCAACTTCCTCGGCGACGTCGTCCGGGCGCGCCTCGACGTGCGGGAGAGCGCGGTATGACGATGCCGGCCCCCACGCCCACGGCGACCGCCGGGTCAACCGAGCCGATGCTCCAGGTGACCGACCTGAAGACCCACTTCGACACCCCGCGCGGCATCGTGCGGGCGGTCGACGGCGTGTCGTTCACCCTCGACCGGGGCAAGACGCTCGGGGTCGTGGGCGAGTCGGGATCGGGCAAGACGGTGCTCTCGCGCTCGATCATGGGCCTGCTGCCCAAGCGCGGCACGATCCGCGAGGGCTCGGTCCGCTTCGACGGCACCGAGATCGCCGATCTCTCGGCGAAGGCGATGCGTGAGTACTGGGGCGCGCGGCTCTCGATGATCTTCCAGGACCCGATGACGTCACTGAACCCGGTGATGAAGATCGGGAGGCAGATCACCGAGTCCATCCGCCAGCACCTCGACGTCGACAAGAAGTACGCGAACGAGCTCGCGGAGAACCTCCTGCGCTCGGTGCGCATCCCCGAGCCCGAGCGGCGCATGAAGGAGTACCCACACCAGCTGTCGGGCGGCATGCGCCAGCGCGTGTGCATCGCGGTCGCGCTCGCGTGCGGCCCCGCCCTGCTCTTCGCCGACGAGCCCACGACCGCGCTCGACGTCACCGTGCAGGCGCAGGTGCTCGACCTCATGGCCCAGCAGCAGCGCGAGCGGTTCATGGCCATCGTGCTCATCACCCACGACCTCGGCGTGGTGGCCGGTCGAGCCGACGAGATCGCGGTCATGTACGCGGGCCGGATCGTGGAGAAGGCACCCGCCGGCGTGCTGTTCTCCGACATGAAGATGCCGTACACCGAGGCGCTGCTGTCCTCGATCCCCAAGCTCGAGCAGCCCTCGCACACGCGACTCGCGACGATCCCGGGCCGCCCGCCGAACCTCGTCAACCCGCCCAAGGGCTGCAAGTTCGCGTCCCGGTGCGCCTACGTGCAGGACCGCTGCCTCGAGGAGGACCCGCCGCTGCTGCCCGGCCCCCAGCCGGGCCACGAGTACCGCTGCTGGTTCCCGGTGGGCACGCCCGAGGGCATCGAGGCCCTGGCCCGCAACCGCGCCAAGTCCGCGGCCGCGGCCGGGAGCACCGTTCCCGGCGCCGCGAGCGGGACCGCCTGATGGCCGGGCACGGCACCGCCCACCTGCGGCCCGAGGGCGAGTCGCTCCTACGGGTGGAGCACCTCGTGGTCGAGTTCCCCGTGGGTCGCACCGGGATGAAGGTCAACGCGGTCACCGACGTGTCGCTCGACATCCTCGAGGGCGAGACGCTCGGCATCGTGGGCGAGTCGGGGTGCGGGAAGTCCACCACCGGGCGCGCGGTGATGCAGCTGCCGCCACCGAAGTCGGGCCGGGTCGTCTACGACGGCGTCGAGCTCACCGCGCTGAAGGGCGAGGAGCTGCGCAAGATGCGCCCGCGGCTCCAGATGATCTTCCAGGACCCGATCTCGTCGCTGAACCCGCGCCGCAAGGTGCGCGAGATCGTGCGCGAGGGCCTCGACATCTGGGACATCGGCGACAAGGACGCCCGGGACGCCAAGGTGATCGAGGTGCTCGAATCCGTGGGCATCGACCCCGCGAACGCCGAGCGGCGGCCCCACGAGTTCTCCGGTGGTCAGTGCCAGCGCATCTCGATCGCGCGCGCCGTGATCACCGATCCGAAGCTGATCATCTGCGACGAGCCGGTGTCGGCCCTCGACGTGTCGGTGCAGGCCCAGATCCTCAACCTGCTCGAGGAGATGAAGGACCGCTACGGGCTCACCGTGGTGTTCATCGCGCACGACCTCGCGGTCGTCAAGAACGTGAGCGACCGTGTGATGGTGATGTACCTCGGCAAGGTGTGCGAGGTGGCCCCGCCCGATCTCCTGTACCACCAGCCCGCGCACCCGTACACCGCCGCGCTGCTCGCCGCGATCCCGGTGCCCGACCCCGAGGTCCGTCCCGACGGCGAGCGGGTGCTCGGCGGCGAGATCCCGTCGCCCATGAGCCCGCCGAGCGGCTGCCGGTTCCGCACCCGGTGCCCGCGGGCCCAGCCCCGGTGCGCCGAGGAGGAGCCCGAGCTCACCGAGCTCGCCCCCGGCCAGTTCGTCGCGTGCCACTTCCCGCTCGCCCCCGGCGAGGCGCTGGAGTTCGGCGGCGGGCAGGCCTCCGTCACGATCTAGCGGCGAGTCGCGGCGGGCATCAGCCCGGGCAGTCGTCGGCGACGCCGGCGCGTGCGAAGCGCGCGCCGAGGAACGCGAGGACATCGGCACGCGCGGCGCCGAACACCGTGCCGTGGTTCGCGTCCGGGTAGATGCGGTAGCCGACCGGGGTGCCGTGCGCGCACGCACGCGTGACGTAGGCCGCGGCGAGCGGCTCGGGGGTGAGGTCGTCGGCCCCGCCCTGCCACACGAGCACCGGCGCGGCGGAGGGTCGCCGGCCGGCGGTGTTCTCCTGCAGCCGCCGCAGCCACGCCGGCGCCCGCCGGTCCGGCCCGAGCAGGGTGCTGCCGTCGCCGTCGGCGAACGCGGCGAGCGCCGCCGCCCCGCACTCGGAGACCGCGACCTCGCTCCGGGCCTGCGCGTCGGCGGAGAGCACCGAGACGGCCCCGAGCTCGGGATACGCGGCGCGGGAGCCGGCGACCGCCATGGGCACGAACCCGGCCCGACCCGGGGAGTCGACGACGAAGTCGAGGAAGGCGCCGACGTCGGCCACCGGCGCGCCCGCCGCGACCGCGCGCACCGAAAGCTCGGGCGCGTACTGCTGCGCGATCTCCCCCGCGAACAGTGCGGCGTGACCGCCCTGCGAGTGCCCGAGGACGGCCACCCGGCGGCCGGCACCCACCGGGAGGGTGCGGGCCGCGCGCACGGCGTCGAGCACCGAGCGGCCCTCGCTCTCCCCTACGAGGTACGGATGGACCCCGGGCGTGCCGAGGCCCTCGTAGTCGGTCGCGGCCACGACGTACCCGGCCGCGAGGAGGTCGTCGACGAAGGGCACGCCGGCCACGGGGTCGGGCGCCACCGACGGTGCGCACGCATCGGCCAGGCCGGTGGTGCCGTGGGCCCAGGCGACCACGGGGCGGCCCCGCTTCGGCGCCGGACCGTCGGGCGCGACCACGAAGCCCGAGACCGCGATGTCGTCGCCCGCGAGGTTGCGGGAGTGGTACAGGACGCGCCACGCGTTCGCTCCCGCGGGCGCGGCCATCGGCTCGGAGCGGATCACCGTCCCCGGAGCGGGCGGGGTCGGTGCTGCGTGGACCGTGGCCGCGGGGGCGGCGCCTGCCGCGGGCGCGGCAGCGGCGGTGCCCCCGAGGAGCACCGCCGCCACCACCATCGTCATCGCCCACCGGCACGGCCGCTTCACCGGCCGCGGTCGGTCGGCAGGTCGGATCACCCCGCCATGGTGGCAGGCACGCCCAGGGCGATGTCGAGCACCTCGCGCACGTGGTCGACCAGGTGGAAGGTCATCCGGTCGCGGACCGCCTCGGGCACGTCGTCGAGGTCGGGCCCGTTGCGGGCGGGCAGCACCACCTCGGTGAGCCCGGCCCGCTCGGCCGCGAGCACCTTCTGCTTCACCCCGCCGATCGGGAGCACCCGACCCTGCAGCGTGACCTCGCCGGTCATGCCGACCTCCGGCCGCACCGGCCGTCCCGTGAGCAGGCTCACCAGCGCGGTGGTCATCGTGACCCCGGCCGATGGGCCGTCCTTGGGGATCGCCCCCGCGGGGACGTGCACGTGCAGTGGCCGCCGCGTCTGCGCGACGTCGATGCCGAGGTCGTCGGCGTGCGACCGCACGTACGACAGCGCGATCTGGGCCGACTCCTTCATCACGTCGCCGAGCTGACCGGTGATCATGAGGCCGGGCTCGCCGTCCATCGCGGTGGCTTCGACGAACAGCACGTCGCCGCCCACTCCCGTCACCGCGAGGCCGGTGGCCACGCCGGGAACGCTGGCGCGTGCTGCGACCTCGTCGAAGAACCGGGCTCGGCCGAGCGCGTCGCGCACGCCCGCCTCGTCGATCACCACGGGCGGTGTGGCCGACCCTTCGACGACGCGCGTCGCCACCTTGCGGACCAGCTTGCCCAGCTCGCGTTCGAGCTGGCGCACGCCGGCCTCGCGCGTGTAGTCGGTGACGACGATGCGCAGCGCGTCGTCGGGGACGACGACCTCGCCGGGCTCGAGCCCGTGCCGCTCGCGTTGACGGTCGAGCAGGTGGTCACGCGCGATGACGACCTTCTCCTCCTCGGTGTAGCCGTCGAGCCGCAGGACCTCCATGCGGTCCAGCAGCGGCGCGGGGATCGAGTCGATCACGTTCGCGGTCGCGAGGAACAGGACCTCGGACAGATCGAGGTCGAGCTCCAGGTAGTGATCGCGGAACGTGTGGTTCTGGGCGGGGTCGAGCACCTCGAGCAGGGCCGACGACGGGTCGCCCCGCCAGTCGGCGCCGAGCTTGTCGACCTCGTCGAGCAGGATCACCGGGTTCATCGCGCCGGCCTCGCTCAGGGCGCGCACGATGCGTCCAGACCGCGCGCCGACGTAGGTGCGCCGGTGGCCGCGGATCTCGGCCTCGTCGCGCACACCGCCGAGGGCGATGCGCACGAACTTCCGGTTCATCGCCCGCGCGATCGACTCGCCGAGCGACGTCTTGCCCACGCCCGGCGGGCCCACCAGCACGAGGATCGCGCCGGACCCACGGCCGCCCGCGTCGCTGAGACCGCGTTCGGACCGCAGCTTGCGCACGGCCAGGTACTCGAGCACCCGGCTCTTCACGTCGGCGAGGCCGGTGTGGTCGGCGTCGAGCACGGCGCGCGCGTGGGCGACGTCCAGGTCGTCTTCCGTGCGCGTGCCCCACGGCAGCTCCAGCACGCTGTCGAGCCACGTGCGGATCCAGCCGTGCTCGGGGCTCTGCTCGCCCGTCCGCTCCAGGCGGTCGACCTCGCGGGTCAGGGCCTCGCGCACCGGCTCGGGCAGGTCGCGCGCCGCGAGCTTGGTGCGGTACTCGCCGACGACGTCGTCGGACCCGTCCTCACCCAGCTCCTTGCGGATCGCGGCCATCTGCTGGCGCAGCAGGAAGTCGCGCTGCGTCTTCTCCATGCCCGACGCGACCTCGTCGCGGATCTTGCCCGCGAGCTCCATCTCGGCGAGGGCCTCGCGGGACCACTCGACGACGCGCTCGAGGCGCGTCTCGGCGTCGATGGTCTCGAGCAGCTCGAGCTTGCGCTCGACATCGAGGTCGGGCCACCAGCCCGCGGTGTCGGCGAGCGCGCCGGGGTCGCTGACCCCGCGCAGGGCTTCGGTGAGCCGAGCCGCGCCGATGTGCTCCGCGATGCCGCTCACGATCGCCCGGTACTCGCGCGCCAGCTCGTGCGCGCGCTCGGTCGGCTCGGTCTCGGGCACGGGGTCGATCTCGACCCAGAGGCCGTCGCCGGTGCCGGCGATGCCCACCCCCACGACCGCGCGGTGGAGGCCCCGCAGCACGAGGGCGGGCGGGCCGCCGGGCAGCTCGCCGGTCGACTCGATGCGGGCCACGGTGCCGACCCGGGCGTACCGCGCGCCCACGCGGGGCACGAGGAGGACCAACCCGGCGCCGTCGCCCGCGGCCGCCGCCGCCCGCTTGGCGTCGTCGGTCTCGAGGGCGAGGGTGACCACCATGTTGGGGAACACGACCCCGGTGGTCAGGGGCAGCAGGGGCAGGACCTGGCGGTCCGTCTCCGGGGCGGAGCTCTCGGGGGTGGGCGTCTCGGCCACTGGGATACCTCGCTGGTCGGCATTACACGATTACAGCGAGGTCGTAAACCTGAGTTGAACCCTCAACATTCCCGCCCCCATCCTCTTGGCGTCACTGGTGCCGCTGTCAGCGGCACCAGTGACGCCAAAAGGATGAGTGTCGTACCCGTCGTGTGGGCTGCTCGGCATGGAACCGATGCTCGATCAGGCGCTCGCGGCAGCCGCGGAGCGGCAGCACGGAGTCTTCGCCGTGCCGCTGCTCGATGCTCTCGGGTTCACCCATCACCAACGATGCTCACGAGTCGACCGGGGACTCTGGATCGCCCACTTCGCGGGCGTGTACCGGATGGCCGGTGCGCCCGTGACGTGGCGGGGAACCCTCCTCGCCGCCGTCCTCGCCGGCGGGCCGAAGGCGGTGGCCTCCCACCGGAGTGGGGCCGGAGTCTGGGGACTCGACGGCGGTGACCGCCACCGCCAGGAGATCCTCTGCCCACGGTGGCGACGGGACCAGCACCCCGGCCTCGTCGTCCACGAGTCGAAGGCGCTCGACGCTCGGGACGTCACGGTGGTGGACGCGATCCCGACCACCACGGTCGAGCGCACGCTCCTCGACCTCGGCGCGGTGCGTCACCCGCTGACGGTCGAGCGGGCGGTCGAGACCGCGCTCCGCAAGGAGCTCACCACCCTCCCCGACCTCCGGGCGACGCTGCGGCGGCTCGGCCGCAAGGGTCGCAACGGCGCGGGCGTGCTGCGTCGGATCCTCGACGACCGCGATCCCGACCGCCGACTCACCGAGAGCGAGATGGAGATGCGCATGCTCCAGGTGCTCCGCGCCCACGGGCTCCCGGAGCCGATCCCGCAGTTCGAGATCCGCCACCAGGGTCGGTTCGTCGCGCGGGTCGATGCCGCGTACCCCGATCTGCGGATCGCGCTCGAGTACGAGAGCTTCGAGTGGCACACCGGAAAGGCTGCGCTCGTCCGCGACAGCACGCGCCGCAACGCCGTCGTCGGCGCCGGATGGCTTCCCATCGCGGTCACCTGGGAGGACCTGCGGTCGGGCGGGCAGCGGGTCTGCGACGAGGTGCTCCGGGCCCGGTGTCGCCGCGCCGCCTGACCCCGCAACCGTTCTTGCGTCACTCGTGCCGCTGTCAGCGGCACGAGTGACGCCAGACGGGGAGCGAGCGGGAGAGCTTGCGCTAGCCGGGTCGGGTCATCTCGGCGGGCTTGATGATCTCGTCGTACTGGTCGGCGGTGAGGTGGCCGAGCTCGACCGCGGACTCCTTGGCCGTCAGCCCGTGCTTGTGCGCGTGCTTGGCGATATCCGCGGCCTTGTCGTAACCGATGGCCTCGTTGAGGCCGGTCACCAGCATGAGCGAGTTGTCGACGTACTCGGCGATCTTCTCGCGGTCGGCCTGCACACCCTCGATGGCGAACTCCCGGAAGTTGACGCAGGCGTCGCCGAGCAGGTCGACCGAGTGCAGGAAGTTGAAGATCATCAGCGGCTTGAACACGTTGAGCTCGAAGTTGCCCTGCGAGCCGGCGATGCCGATGGTGGTGTCGTTGCCGATCACCTGCACGCAGACCATCGTCATGGCCTCGCTCTGCGTGGGGTTCACCTTGCCCGGCATGATCGACGAGCCCGGCTCGTTCTCGGGGAGGATGAGCTCGCCGAGACCGGCGCGGGGCCCGGACGCGAGCCAGCGGATGTCGTTCGCGATCTTCATGAGCGACACCGCGAGCGTCTTGATCGCGCCGTGCGCGAACACCACGGCGTCGTGCGCGGCGAGCGCGGAGAACTTGTTGGGTGCCGACACGAACGGCAGCCCCGTGAGCTCGGCGATCTTCGCCGCGCACCGCTCGGCGAACTCGGGGTGGGTGTTGATGCCCGTGCCGACCGCGGTGCCGCCGATCGCGAGCTCGTAGAGGCCCGGGAGCACGAGCTCGATGCGGGTGAGGTCGTCGTCGAGCTGATGGACGTAGCCACCGAACTCCTGGCCGAGCGTGAGCGGCACGGCGTCCTGGAGGTGGGTGCGGCCGATCTTCACGATGTCGGCGAACTCCTCCGACTTCGCGGCGAGGGCGTCACGGAGCGCCTTCACCGCGGGCACCAGCTCGTGCACGACTTCCTCCGCCGCCGCGATGTGCATCGCGGTGGGAAACGTGTCGTTCGACGACTGCGACCGGTTCACGTGGTCGTTCGGGTGGATGGGGGTCTTCGATCCCCGCTCCCCGCCCGCGAGCTCGATGGCACGGTTGGAGATCACCTCGTTGACGTTCATGTTCGTCTGGGTGCCGCTGCCGGTCTGCCACACGAAGAGCGGGAACTCCTCGTGGTGCTTGCCCGCGAGGATCTCGTCGGCGGCCCGCACGATGAGGTCGGCCTGCTCGTCGGTCAGCTTGGCGAGGTCACGGTTGACGAGTGCGGCGGCCTTCTTCAGGATCGCCATGCCCCGGATGACGGCCCGGGGCATGTGGTCGTCGCCGATGGAGAAGTGGTGCAGCGACCGCTGGGTCTGCGCCCCCCAGTACCGGTGGTCGGCCACCTCGATGGGGCCCATGCTGTCGGTCTCGGTGCGGGTGGGAACTCCGGGTGCCTCGGACATGCGTGCCTCTCCGTGTCGTCGCGCGCTACGGCGAGAAACGGTAGTTCGATCGCTTCCCCGGGCCCCGATCAGACGTCCCGATCAGACGTCGCCGGGCAGGTGACGATCCAGGAACGGGTGCAGGAGCGGCGCGACGAGCCCACCGGTGCGGGCAAGCGCCGCGGTGGCGGGGTCGGCCGTGATCACGAGCCGGTCGCGCTCGATGCCCTTCACCATCGCGCTCGCCACCGCGGACGCGGGCCGGGGCGCGATCGTGCCGGAGATCTTCCGGGTGACCTCGGGCTTGTCCTCGTTCTCGCGGTCGAACCCGGGGGTGGCGGTGTCGGGCGGGTACGCACACGCCACGACGATCCCGAACGGCTTGAGCTCTGGCCGCAACGCCTCGGCCAGGCCCCGCACGGCGTGCTTCGCGGGCGCGTACGCGCTGTAGCCGTAGATGCCCACGAACGCGACGGTCGACGCGACCAGCACGAGGTGGCCGCGCCTCCGCTCGACCATCGACGGCACCACGGCCCGCACCGCGTGGAGGGTGCCGAAGTAGTCGACCTCCATCTGCCGGCGGAAGACGTCGTCGTCGAGCTCGAGGAAGTGGCCGGGCTGCGCGTACCCCGCGCTGGTGACGAGGACGTCGACCGGGCCGTGGGCCGCGACGAGGTCGTCGATCGCGGCCCGCAGCGCGACGGGGTCGGTGACGTCCGCCGCCGCGTGCGCGACCCGCGCACCCGGCGCCCGGGGCAGGAGCCGGCGGTGCGCGGCCTCCAGCCGGTCGGGGTCGCGGGCCAGGATCGACACCGCGGCACCCCGGGCCACGCACTGGTCGGCCAGGGCGAGGCCGATGCCGCTCGATCCTCCGGTGATGCACACGTGGGCGTCGGCGAGCTGCGTCACGCCCGGGATGGTGCCACGCGCGACCGGTGTACCGTCGGCGCATGGTGAGGCGAGCATGAGCCGGGTCGACGCGATCTCCGACCGGTACGTCGAGCGCTTCGCCGCCCTGCACCCCGTTGGCGCCACCATGCGGGGCATCACCGGCCACGACGACCGGATGACCGACTACTCCCCCGACGCCATCGACGAGCGCAGCCAGGTCGACGGCGCCACGCTGGCCGAGCTGCTCATGGTGGCGCCGGCCACCCGTCGCGACCGGGTGGCCGTGGGCGTGATCACCGAACAGCTCGAGCGCAACCTCGCGCTCGCCGACGCCGGCGAGCACTTCCGAATGCTCAACGTGCTCGCGTCGCCCATGCAGCACATCCGCGGCTGCTTCGACCTCATGCCCACCCAAACCCTCGGCGACTGGGAGGCGGTCGCGGCGCGCCTCACGCTCGTGCCCCAGGGCCTCGACGGGTTCCGGCTCACCCTCCAGGAGGGCGTGCGCCAGGGGATCGTCGCCGCGCAGCGCCAGGCGGCGGCGTGCGCGCGGCAGGCCGACACGTGGGGCGGCGTGGGCGGCACCGGCACGCCGTTCTTCCTCGCCCTCGTCGAGCAGTACGACGCGTCCGGCATCGGCGACGCCGGCCTGCGCGCCCACCTCGCCGACGGCGCCGACCGCGCGACGCGCGCGTACGCGGCGTTCGGCCGGTTCCTCGTGGAGGACTACCTGCCCCACGCCACCGAGCACGACGGCGTGGGCGCCACCCGCTACGGCCTCTGGGCCCGCGCGTGGAACGGCCTCGAGCTCGATCTCGCGGAGACCTACCAGTGGGGCTGGGACGAGCTGAACCGCATCGAGCACGCCATGGGCCAGGTGGCCGAGCGGATCGTTCCCGGCGCGACGGTTCCCGAGGTGATCGACCACCTCGAGCGCGACCCGGCCCGAGCGATCGAGGGGGTGGACGCGTTCCGGGCCTGGCTCCAGGACCTGCTCGACTCCACCGTCGACGCGCTCGACGGCGTGCACTTCGACATCCCCGACCCGGTGAAGAAGGTCGAGGCGATGATCGCCCCGCCTGGCGGCGCCGCGGCGATGTACTACACCGGTCCGGCGGAGGACTTCTCCCGCCCCGGGCGCACCTGGTACCCGACGCTCGGCAAGACGGTGTTCCCACTCTGGGGTGAGGTGTCGATCTGCTACCACGAGGGCGTTCCCGGTCATCACCTCCAGATCGCGCAGGTGCGCTACCTGGCCGACACCCTCACCCGGTACCAGCGGATCCTCGCGGGCAGCTCGGGCCACGCCGAGGGCTGGGCGCTCTACGCCGAGCGGCTCATGGGCGAGCTCGGCTTCCTCGACGACCCCGCGTACGAGCTCGGCATGCTGCGGGCCCAGGCGATGCGTGCCGTGCGCGTGATCGTCGACATCGGGCTGCACCTCGGCCTCGCGATCCCGGCCGGCGAGTCGTACCACCCCGGCGAGACGTGGACCCCCGAGCTCGCGCTGCCGTTCGTGATCCGGCGGAGCTACTTCCCCGAGGACTTCATGGCCTCCGAGGTCGACCGCTACCTCGGTCTGCCCGGCCAGGCCATCAGCTACAAGGTCGGGGAGCGCGAGTGGCTCGCCGCCCGCGACGCGGCGCGGGCCGCCGCCGGAGCCGACTTCGACCTCAAGGCGTTCCACGCGCACGCGCTCGACCTCGGGCCCATGGGTCTCGCCCAGCTCCGCCGCGAGCTCGCGGTCAGGCCCGGCTGAGGGACCCGGCTCCGCCGGACGGGTGCCGGTTCAGCCGGCAGCCGGCGCGGCCGGTGCGGCCGGTGCGGCCGGCGTCTCCGGCCGCTTCGTCGTGAGCAGGGTCTCGCCCGCGTTGGTGAACGTGTTGCCGTCGACGGACACGTACAACGAGTCCTGGCTCTCGACCGCAGGCAGGTTCTTCCCGGCGGGGAACGTGACGACGTTGTCGCGGATCGTCACGCCGGACGCACGCGAGAAGAAGAACGCACCCCGCGATCCCTCGTCGTGGGTCAGCCCGGTGGTGATCAGCGAGTTGTCGGTGAACTCGAACGGGCCGCGGTAGCCGCCTTTGGGCCCGTACACGAAGACGAGCCCGCCCGTCGGGGCCGTCATCTTGTTGTGATCGAAGACGATGTCGTAGATCTTGTAACCGACGCCCTTGTTGGCGAGCCAGAAGTCCTTGGCCGGTCCGGTGATGTTGTGGGTGACCCGGACGTCGATCGCACCGCCCTCCAACGTGTTCGCCTCGAGGTCGAACATGGAGAGCCCGACGCCGCCGATGGTGTTGCGCTGGATCAGGATGTGCTTGCCCGCGGTGACCGAGATCCCCTGGCGGCCGCTCCCTTCGAAGCGGGAGTTCTTCACCGTGATGTTCTCGCTCCAGTTCGCGGGCGTTCCGAAGCTGCCGATGTAGACGAAGTCGCCGTACACGTCGTACGCCTGGACGTTGTCGAGCCGGCCGCCCTTCACGCCGAGGAACGAGAATGCGTGCTGGAACGCACGCGCCGGGGCGTAGGACGCCTTCGTCGCGCCGGCGTTCTGGTTCGCGCCCTGGACGGTGAGGTTGCGCACCTCGATGTCCTTGCCCCCCATGAACGTCAGGTGCCGGCGGTCCTTGTCGCCGAGAGTGTCGGCCTCGAGGGTGGCGCCGTTGCCGTCGAGCGTGAGGTGGGACCGGTCCTTCACCGAGATCGTCTGGTCGATCCGGTAGCAGGCGTTGCGTCGGAGCTTCAGGCGCGTGCGGTTGGGCATGCTCTCGATCCAGCCCCGGAGCTGCGAAGAGACGTCGACCGTGCAGTCGCTCACGATCTTCGCCGGGATCGTGCGCACGCGCTCGGTCTTCGCAGCCGCCGGCGCCACCACGGCGACGATCGAGGCGAGCACGAGGGCGATCCCGACCCCGATCCGCACGGGGACCCACCGGGGCCGCGAGCGGGAGGAACGGCGCCGCGTCGCGGGCACGGAGTGCACACCGCCGACCGTACAAGGGGTGGCCACGCGCCCGGCCGCGGCTCGGCCTACAGCCGACCGGCGTCGCGCGCGGCCTGCTCGGCGGCTTCGAGCTGCTCCTCGATGATGAGCAGGCCCCCGGTCCAGAAGGTCGGATCGCCGAGGTCGACCCCCACGATCCGGCCGAGCGCCTCGGGCGAGTCGCTCCCGCCGCGGCGCAGCAGCTCGAGGTAGTCGGGCACGAACGCGGCCCCCTGCTCCTCGTACTGCCGGTACACCGCGAGCGCGAGCAGCTGGCCGTACGCGTACGCGTAGACGTACCCCGGCGTGCCGATGAAGTGCGGGATGTACGACCACCAGGTCTTGTACCCCTCGGTGACCTCGACTGCGTCGCCGAGCATGTCGGTCTGGGTCGCGGCCCACAGCTCGCCGAACCGCTCCACCGACAGCTCGCCGCGCTCGCGCCGCTCGGTGTGCACGGCGTCCTCGAAGCGGTTCATCGCGATCTGCCGGAACACGGTGGCGATCTGCCCTTCGAGGGACTCCGCGAGCAGAGCGAGCCGCGCCGCGGGGTCGGTGGTCTCCTCGAGCAGGCGCCCGAACGTGACCGTCTCGCCGAACACGGACGCGGTCTCCGCGAGCGTGAGCGGCGTGGACTGCTGGAACACGATCTGGTCGCGCGCGAGGTACGCGTGCAGGCCGTGGCCGAGCTCGTGCGCGAGGGTCAGCACGTCGCGCCGGCGGCCGGTCCAGTTCAAGAGCAGGTACGGGTGGTGTGACGGCACGGTGTACGCGCAGAAGGCACCGGGCCGCTTGCCCGGCCGCACCGGCGCGTCGATCCACGACTCGTCGAAGAACCTGCGGGCGACGTCGGCGAGGTCGCCGGAGAACGAGGCGTACGCGTCGAGCACGAGGTCCTGCGCGTCGCTCCAGCCGAACTGGTCCTCGGACGACGCGACCGACGCCATGCGGTCGAAGTCGGCGAGGCGATCGACACCGAGCAGCCGCGCCTTCAGCTCGTACCAGCGCTGGGGGATGTCGTAGCGCGACAGCACCGCGTCGACGAGGGCCTGCACCGACTCGTCACTCGCCTCGTTGTCGAGGTTGCGGCTGGCCAGCCAGCCGGGATACGAGCGCAGGCGGTCGTCGGTGGCCTTGTCGGCGAGCAGCGTGTTGAACACGAACGCGCGCGTCCGGATCCCGGGAGCGAGGCCCTCGGTCACGGCGGCGGCCGCGGCGGCCCGCACCTGACGGTCGGGTGATTGGAGGCGCGACAGCCCCTCCTCGAGCGACACCCCCCCGTCGAGGTCGACCGTGATCGTGGACGTGAGCTCGGAGAACAGCCGGCCCCAGGCGCTGCGGCCGGTGACCGACTTGTCGGCCATGATCCGCTCCTCGGCCTCGCTCAGGAGGTGCGGGCGGTAGCGCCGGGCCGACGCCAGGTAGTGGCGGCAGAACGCGAGCTGCTCGTCGTCGACGAGCGCGGCCACCTGCTCGTCGGGCAGCTCGGCCCACTCGAGCTCGAAGAAGAGCAGGTCGTTGGTGATCGCGGTGGCCCGCTCCTCCACCCGCGCGAGCAGGGCGCCGCGGCTGGGGTCGGTCACGTCGACCGCGAAGCGCAGGCCGGCGTACGAACCGGCCTTGCCCATGATCTCGG
>JBAZYX010000018.1:0-46249 GCA_041659105.1 Acidimicrobiia bacterium | reverse complement strand
GTTCCCCGGCGCCATGATGGTCGGCACGCTCAGCGCGCTGTTCCAGGGGCCGACGAAGCTCGAGGCGATCGCGGCCACGTCGACCGCGGTGTTCAGCAACAAGGCGACGTACGTCTCGTACCGCGGGCCGTGGGCCACCGCCGACTTCTTGCGCGAGCGCGTGCTCGACATCATCGGCCGGGAGCTCGGCATCGACCGGCTCGACGTCCGCCGCCGCAACTACGTGCACCTCGGCGAGGCGCCGCTCGCGATGCTGACCGGGCAGCCGTTCACCGGGGTCACGACGCAGGAGTCGATCGAGGAGGCGGCCCGCATCGTCGGCTGGGAGGACTTCGAGGTGGCGCAGCGCGCCGCGCGGGAGGAGGGCCGCTACCTCGGCCTCGGCATCGCGTCGTACCTGGAGGCGGCCCCGGGACCGAAGAACCACGCGACCGGGCAGAGCGCGGCGGGGATGCTGGGCAACGAGACCAGCTACGTCTCCGTCGAGGCCGACGGCTCGATCACGATCATCACCCAGCAGCACCCGCACGGCCAGAGCCACCAGACCACGCTGGCCCAGGTCGCGTCCGACGAGCTCGGCGTGCCGTTCGACCGGATCACGGTGAAGTACGGCGACACCGACATCACCCCGTTCGCGCTCGTGTCCACGGGTGGGAGCCGGGCCGCGACCATGGCCAACGGATCGGTGCTGCACGCGTCGCGCACGCTGCGCGAGAAGATCACCGCGATCGCGGCCGAGCTGCTCGAGGCCGATCCGCACGACCTCGAGATCAACAACGGCGTCGTCAACGTGGTGGGCACGCCCAGCATCTCGGTGTCGCTGGCCGAGATCGCGCGCGTCGTGGCCGAGGAGCCCCACCGGCTTCCCGACGACCTCGACCGCGAGCTGACCGCGAGCCACGAGTACGACGGCGGCGAGGGCGGCTGGTCGGGCGGCACCCACTGCTGCTTCGTCGAGGTCGACATCGAGACCGGCATGGTCGAGATCCCGCGCTACGTCGTGGTGGAGGACTGCGGGCTGCCGGTCAACCCGGCGATCGTCGAGGGTCAGGTCCGGGGTGGCGTGGCCCAGGCGATCGGCGCCGTGCTGCTCGAGTCGTCGGCGTACGGCGAGGACGGCCAGTTCCTCGCGAGCACGTTCATGGACTACCTGCTGCCGACCACCACGAACGTGCCCAACTTCGAGATCCACCACCTCGAGAGCGTGCTGGCCGATCCCGACGTGAACTTCCGCGGCGTGGGCGAGGGCGGGATGATCGTGGCGCCGGCCGCGATCGTCAGCGCGATCGAGAACGCGCTCGAGCCCTTCGGAGTGCAGGTGCGCGAGCAGCACCTGCCGCCGGCCCGGATCCTCGAGCTGATCGGCGCGATCCCGACCGAGTGACCGCCGCGGGTCCCCGGAGGCCGGGAGTAGTGTCCGCGGCCGTGACGATCCCCTCGGTCTCCGCGGTCCCGACCGAGGCCGAGCTCGACGCGCTCTACGAAGCGCTCTCCAACTGGGGGCGCTGGGGTCCCGACGACGAGCTCGGCACGCTGAACCACCTCACGCCCGCCCATCGCCGGCGGGCGGCGGAGGTGGTGGTCGACGGAACCGCGGTGAGCCTGGCCCACGACCTCGGCGTGTCCCCGTCGCCCGAGATGCCGTTCCCGGCGCACCACCACATGCTCGCCGCGGGCGACGCCCGCGAGAACACCGGCATCCCCGGCTACGAAGCCAGCCGTGACTACGTCGGGACCGACGTGCACGGGCTCGGCGTGACCCACGTCGACGCGCTCTGCCACATGTTCGTGCGCGGTCAGATGTACAACGGCCGCCCGGCGTCGGACGTGCGCAGCGACGGTGCCCGGGCCAACACGATCATGGCGATGGCCGACGGCGTCGTGGGTCGCGGTGTGCTGCTCGACGTCGTGGCCGCGCGAGGCGGCGAGCCGCTCGACGACCCGGCCGTGATCACGCGCGCGGAGCTCGAGGAGGCGGAGCGCGCGCTCGGGGTCGAGGTCGGGACCGGCGACATCGTCTGCATCGCCACCGGCCGCGACGCGTGGCGCGCGACCTCCGGAGGCGTGCTGGATCCCCGGCGGGGGATGTCGGGCGTGCATCCCGACTGCCTCCCGTGGCTCGCCGAACGCGAGGTCGCCTTGTTGGGCAGCGACGGCATCTCCGATCCGATGCCCGGGCTGGGGGTGCCCAACTGGGCCTTCCCGGTGCACCAGATCGGCATCGTCGGCCTCGGCCTGCCCCTCGTCGACAACCTGCACCTGGGCCGGATCGCGGCCCTGTGCGCCGAGGCCGGGCGCTACGAGTTCCTCTTCACGATGGGCACGCTCCGCGTCGTCGGGGGCACGGGCTGCCCGGCGAACCCGATCGCGGTCCTGTGAGCGACGACCTCGCCCTCGGGCACGTGCTCGACCTGGAGGCGCTGCGCAACCTGGGGCAGCGCTACGCCCGTGCGGCGGACGCGCGCGACTACGACGTCATGGCCGAGCTGTTCCACTCCGACGCCGTGATCGACGGCATCCGCGGTTCGTCGCCGATCCGTGAGCACCTCGACACGATGCGGGCGGCGCCTCCGTCGTCCGAGTCGAGCATGCACGTCCTCGGCGATCCGCTCGTCGTGTTCGAGGCGGGTGCCGACGAAGCGACGCTCGATACGTACGCGGTCGTGTACCAGATCGGTGTCTCCCGCCCGGGTGGAGGCAACTCGACGCTGGGGATCCGGTACCTCGACGCCGTCGAGCGCCGCGACGGGATCTGGCGCATCCGCCACCGCCGCACCGAGCTGTTCTGGGCCGGAGCCTGAGCGTCACGCGCACTCGGCGAGGCGGTTGCGCACCAGGCGACCGGGGGTCGCGCCGGTAGGGGCACCGTCGAGGATCGTGACCTCGCCGGCGACGACGGTGGCCCGGAACCCGTGCGCACGCTGGGACAGCCGGTTCCCGCCGCCGGGGAGGTCGGCGACCACCTCGGGAACCGCGGGGCCGACCGACGTGGGATCGAAGACGTTCACGTCGGCGACCATGCCCTCGCGCAGCAGTCCGCGATCGGAGAACCCCCACGCCATCGCCGGAGCGAGCGTGAGCATCCGCACGGCCTCCTCGAGCGTGAACTCCTCCCGCTCGCGCACCCAGTAGCCGAGCAAGTGCGTGTGGATCGAGGAGTCGGAGATCTGGCTCAGGTGCGCGCCCGAGTCGGAGAACGTCATCACCGTGCGGGGATGGCGCATCACCTCGAGGAGCACGTCCTCGTCCTGGGGGTACAGGCTCGGCTGGATGAACAGCACCTCGAAGTCGGTCTCGAGGGCCAGGTCGATCATCGCGGCGGCGGGGCTGACCCCGCGGGCCGCCGCGACGTCGGCAACGGTCGGGTTGGGCGGGAGGCCCTGCTCGTAGACCCGGATCCGGTCGAAGTCGGGCCGCCTCGGCATCGCGCCGATGCCGCGCCAGCGCGTGTAGTCGCCGTGCATCGCCGCATCCGCGAGTCGGGACCGCAGCGCGGGATCGGCGAGCATCCGGCGCTGCTCGGCCAGGGGCTGCGCCCGCAGCGGCTGCCACTCGGGCAGGAGATCGAACGGGAGTCGGGTCCGGAACGACAGCAGCACGTTGATGCCGCGACAGTGCGACTGTCCGATCATCCGCCCACCGGCGGCGGCGATGTCGTCGATCAGCGCGAGCATCTCGCGGCCGCCGGGATCGGTGGCCAGGATGCCGCTCGTCATCGGGACGCCGCGCGCGCCGGCCAGCGCGCGGACCCGCTGCACCGCCTGCGCGCGCACGTCGGGGTCGGGTGCCAGGACGCCCTCCGAGCCGCCCTCGAGCATGCCCACGCCCAGGTCGCCCATCACGCCGACCAGGCGCACGACCTCCTCCCACGTGGCGAGTCGCGACGCGACCGGCCGGTCGTCGGACGTCTCGTGGTGCTCGCTGCGTGAGGTGGTGAAGCCCACCGCCCCGGCGCGCAGTGCGTCGGCCAGCTCGCGCTCCATCCCGACGAGGTCGTCCTCGGTCGCGGGATCGGTGAAGGCCCGTTCGCCCATGACGTACGTGCGGAGCGCGGAGTGCCCGATGTTCGCCGCGTAGTGGATCCCCTTGGGCAGTCCGTCGACGGCGTCGAGGTATTCGGCGAAGGTCTCCCAGCTCCACTCGATGCCCGTGGCGAGCGCAGTGGGGTCGATGTCCTCGGCCCGCTCGAGGTTGCGCACGACGAGGGCGCGCGCATCCGCGCGCACCGGGGCCAGCGTGAACCCGCAGTTGCCCATCACCACCGTGGTCACCCCGTGCCAGCAGGAGTTCACGCCCAGCCGGTCCCAGAAGACCTGCGCGTCCATGTGGGTGTGCCCGTCGATGAAGCCCGGCGTCACGGCGTGTCCGTCGGCGTCGATCTCCACGCGACCGCGTTCGCGTATCCGGCCGACGACCGCGATGCGGTCGCCCACGATCCCGACGTCGGCACGGTACGCGCCGAAGCCCGAGCCGTCGACCACCCGGCCGTTGCGGATCACGAGGTCGAGCTGCACGTGTGCTCCCGGACGATTGCGCGGTCGAGGCCGTCGTCGTGAGACACTAAGCGGCCACGGGACGCACGTGCTGCGTCGCACGTCGGGGGGAAGCCGTTGACCGCGCGATTCGCAGGCCGCACCACGCTCGTGACCGGCGCCGGCGGCGGGATCGGCGGTGCGTGCGCCCGCCTGCTCGCGCAGGAGGGCGCGGTCGTCGCGTGCGCCGACCTCGACGCCGCGGCCGCGGCCCGGACCGCCGATGCGATCACCGGCGCGGGCGGGGCGGCCACGGCGGTCGGCTGCGACGTGACGGACCCCGACTCGTGCGGCGACGCGGTCGCCCACGCCGTCTCCGGGGGCGGCCGGCTCGACCTCCTCGTCAACGTCGCCGGCGTGGGCTCCCTCCGGCCCACGGGCGAGGTGACCCTCAACGAGTGGAACCGGACCCTGGCCGTGAACCTCACCGGAACGTTCCTCATGTGCCAGGAGGCGTTGCCGTTGCTCGTGGAGTCGAGCGGCAGCATCGTGAACGTCGCCTCGGTCGCCGGCGTGCGGGCGGTGCCCTACAACGCCGCGTACTGCGCGTCGAAGGGCGGGGTGATCATGCTCACCAAGTCGCTCGCCGTGGAGTTCGGCCGACGCGGCGTGCGCGTGAACTGCGTCTGCCCGAGCTCCGTCGCCACGGACTTCCTCCGCAACTTCGAGCTCTCGGACACGATCGACCTCTCGCTCTTCGCGCGAGGGAGCTCGGTCATCGAAGGGGCGATGGATCCCGCGGTCGTCGCGGCGGCGATCGCGTACCTCGCGTCCGACGACGCGACCATGATCACCGGAACGGCATTGATGCTCGATGGAGGTGCCAGCGCATGAGTGAGCCAGCAGCGAGCGGGGCCCGAGCGCCCCGGCGGAGCCGCCAGGAGCGGGAGACATGAGTCAGGTCACGTACGACTTCGCGGGGAAGGTGGCGATCGTCACCGGAGCCGGAGGTGGGATCGGACGCGCCTCGGCCCTCGGCTTCGCGCGAGCCGGTGCATCGGTGGTCGTCGCGGACGTGAACGCCGACGGCGCCGAGGAGACCGTCGCGCTCGCCGAGGCCGCAGGTGGCCGGGCGATCGCCGTTCCCACCGACGTGGCGTCGAGCGACGCGGTGCAGGCGATGGTCGAGCGGACGATCACACAGTTCGGCCGCCTCGACTACGCCCACAACAACGCGGGCGTCGCGGGCGAGCAGAACGACGTCGGTGACGTGCCGGAAGCCGAATGGGACCGCGTGCTCGGCGTGATGCTGCGCGGAGTGTTCCTCTGCATGAAGTACGAGATCCCGCACATGCTGGCCGAGGGCGGGTCCGTCGTGAACACCGCGTCCGGCGCGGGGCTGGTGGCGTATCCGGGCCAGTCACCCTACGTCTCGTCGAAGCACGGGGTGATCGGTCTCACCAAGACCGCGGCGCTCGAGTACGGCGCACGCGGCGTGCGGGTGAACGCCGTGTGCCCCGGGACCGTGCTCACGCCCATGGTCGAGACGGTCATCGAGGAGATGGACCTCGAGCCGCAGCTGATCGCGCTGCACCCGATCGGGCGGATCGGCACGGCGGACGAGGTGGCGAACGCCGTGTTGTGGCTGTGCTCCGACGACGCGTCGTTCGTCCTCGGCCACGCCCTGTCGGTCGACGGCGGCTACGTGGTGCCCTGAGCCGCGATCGCCACGGTGTCGGTGTCGGCCCCGGAGCGCAGCACCCGTCCGGGCCGGGCGCGCGGCCGCCCACGTACGCGGGCTCGATGCCGGTGGCCTCGGCGTAGCGGCGCTCGCCGCCGCCGGGCAGGTCGAACCGAGCCGCCGCCGGATGCGACTCGACCCGCTCGGGATCGAACACCACGAGGTCGGCGTGGGCGCAGGTCTCGATCCGGCCGCGACTGCGGGGTGGTGGGACGGTGTTCGTTCCTCAGACGGGCCCACTGCCGACTGCGGAGCCCGCAGTGGCGCGCGGGGACGTCGGTCATGAGGTGGACCGCCTGCTCGAGGGTGAGCAGGCCGCGGCGCCGCACCACTACGGCCGAGAGGGAGGCCGGGCCGGTCTCGACGAGTTCCTGCGGCCGAAGAAACGTCGTGATCGGACCCTGAACCGACGCCGCGACGTCAGTCGCCGAGGGGGAGCACGACGTCGGGAAGCGGGTGGCGGTAGAGCGCGGCCGCGTTCTCGCTGCACATCATGCGGAGCTCGGCGTTGGGGATGTGGCCCCATGCCTGTTCGATGACGGCTTGGGTGTCGGGCCAGGTGCCGTCGCCGTGGGGGAAGTCGCACTCGACCATGATGTTCTCGACCCCGATGCGGTACCGGGTGTCGATGGTGGACGGGTCGTCGAGGGTGCAGAACCAGAAGTTGCGCTGGAGCACGTCGGCGGGGCGTTCGTCCCAGTCGCCGCCGTAGCCGGAGCGGTCGACGAGGTTGTCGAGGCGGTCGAGCAGCATGGCGACCCAGCCGATGCCCCCTTCGCTGAGCGCGATCTTGAGGGTGGGGTGCTCCTCGGGGTACCTCGAGTACAGCCACTCGGCGGCGGTGCGCAGCGACTGCTGCCCGAAGAGCACGGCGCCGAGCTCGAAGACGGGTCCGCCGGGCGGGAAGCTCTGCATGCCGGAGCTGCCGACGTGGAGCGACACGACGGTCTCGGTCTCGACGCAGGCGTCGATGATCGGGTCCCAGTGGTCGCGGTCCCACAGCGACGGCAGCCCCACGTCGTGGGGGCGCTCGGGGAAGCTCACGCCGGTGAACCCGCGTGCGGCGTTGCGGCGGATCTCGTCGGCCGCGAGCTGCGGGTCGGTGAGGTGGGTGATGCCGACGGGGATGATGCGGTCGGGGTGGGGCTGGTGCCACTCCTCGTAGAGCCAGTCGTTCCACGCGCGCGTGCAGGCGAGGCCGAGCTCCTGATCCTCGGCCTGGTAGAAGACGCGGCCCGAGAAGCCGGTGATCTGCGACGGGAAGTTCACCGCGGCCCACACACCGTTGATGTCCATGTCGCGGACCCGGGCGTCGACGTCGTAACAGCTCGGCCGCATCTGATCGAAGCGGAACGGCTCGCGCCTGATCGTCTCGGGCCGGCGCCCGGCGATCGCGTTCATGCCCACCTGGAAGTGCCGGGAGCCCTCGAACTCCCAGACCTGGTGGCCCTGGTCGGTCTCGACGATGCGCGGCGCCCGGTCCTGCAGCGCGGCGGGCAGCCGGCCCTCGAAGGTGTGGGGCGGCTCGCACACGTGGTCGTCCACCGAGATGATCGTGTACTTCACCGCGCGCGGCTCGGGGTCCGGGAGGAACAGGTCGGCGTCCAGCTCGAGGGTCATGGCCGCGAATGTAGATCGCCGGCCGCGTGCGCCGACGAGCCGGCGCCCGTACGCTCCACGCGTGGGGCACACCTTCGCCAAGGTCCTCCCGCTCGCGCTCGGCGCGGCGATCAGCCCGGTCATCCTGCTGCTCCAGGTGGCGACGCTCGCCTCGCCCCGGTACCCCGTTCGGCGCGCGTTGATCGTGCTCTCGTCCACGGCGCTCGTGGTCGCCGGGGTGATGGTGCTGATCGCGACGACCGACCACCAGGCCGCCACGCCGCCGAAGTCCGACGCCGCGGTGGGCGGCTGGATCAAGGTCGTGCTCGCGATCTTGTTGCTCGCCGTGGCGATCCGCACCGCGCTCGCCCCGGCGCCCGATGAACCGCCGGCGGCCGCCGAGGAGTCGCAGGCGTCGGTGCACGCGCTGCGCTACTTCCTGCTGGGGGTCGGGGCGATGGTGACGAACCTCACGACCATCGTGCTGCTGATCCCGGCCACCCACGACGCCGCGACTGCCGACCTCCCGGCCGACGACCGGCTGCTCGTCATGGTGGTGATCGCCCTCATCACCCTGTTCCCCGCGTACGGCCCATTGCTCGTGCTGGCCGCGCTCGGTCGCCGCGGTCCGGTGGCGCTCGCCGCGTTCGGGGCGTGGCTGCGGGTCCATCGCCGGACCGTGACGGTGGTGGTGTCGCTCGGCTTCGCCGCGTACCTCGGCATCAGCGGATACGTCGCCCTCACCTGAGCCGAGACGCGGAAGCTGCGAGGATCGCTCCTCGCAGCTCCCGCGCCATGCGCTCTCCGTCGGCCCGGGGCAACCGGGCCGGTTGTCCGATCGTCACCGCACCAGCGGCGCCAGCGGCTGGGTGACCTGGACCGGGCAGCTCCAGTAGAAGGAGTCGGCGCCGGCGCCCCAGATGGTGGCCAGGCAGTCGGCGAACAGCTCGTCGGCCGCGGTGGCGGAGTTCGCGCTGCTCACGATGGCGAACGCCTGCTGGCGGCTCCCGTCGCTCATCATCCGCTCCTCGTAGGCGTGGGCGAGCTCGTGGGCGACGGTGTAGCGGAGGCGGGTCTCGGAGGCGAACGCCGTCTCGCCGATGTAGAGGGAGTTGGTGTTGCGGTCGTAGGCGCCCCATGCCGGGCCGATCGCCGGGTGGTCGCCGAACACGATCCGGACGCCCAGCGTGCGCACGGGGTAGGGGATGGTGGCGATGATCGCGTCCACCTGCGCCATGCGCGGGTCGGACTGCTCGGTCGCGGTCTGCGGCGCGGTCAGGGAAGGGCCAACCTGGGTCCCGCGCTCGGCGAGCACCGACTTGACCTGGTCGATCTGGCTGGTGACGCTCGCCTGCCGGGCCTGGAGCGAGTGGACGATGGCTTCCTGCGCCGCGATCTGCGCGAAGACCGAGCGGGGGGCCGAGCGGCCCTGGGCGGCGACGGTGCCGTCGAGGCGGTCGAGGGTGGCGGTTGCGGTGGCCACCTGGGTGCCGAGCGACTGGTCCTCGGCCCAGAGACCGTCGAGGGTCTGCACCAGCACCGCCGGCCCGTCCGCCTGGGTGGCGGCCAGTGCCGGGGTGGTCCCCATCGCGATGATCACTGCGAGGGCTGCTGCGGCGACTGCTGCTGCGAAGCGAGTGAGGCGCATGGCTGCCTCCTGAGGTGGTTCCCGTCCTGGTTGGGCGGTTGCTCAGGGCATCGACAGACCTGCCGCGCGGCGATCAGAGCACTTGGTCCAATTGGTGACGAAGGCCACAGGACCTCGAGGGCCGGACGGCCCTGGCCGCTCCGGGGCCGCGTCGGTACGCTCCTGCCCGTGACCGACACCGCAGCACCTGAGTTCGACGTCGTCGTGGTGGGCGCCGGGATGGCCGGCCTCTACTCCCTGTACCACCTGCGCGAGCGCGGCTTTCGCGCCGTGGTGCTCGAGCAGGGCGACGGCGTGGGCGGCACCTGGTTCTGGAACCGCTACCCGGGGGCCCGCTGCGACGTCCCGAGCCTCGAGTACTCGTTCGGGTTCTCCGACGAGCTCCAGCAGGAGTGGGAGTGGTCGGAGGTCTTCCCGGGTCAAGAGGAGCTGGAGCGGTACCTCAACCACGTGGCCGACCGGTTCGACCTCCGCCGCGACATCCACCTGGGTGCGCGCGTCACCGCGGCCACGTTCGACGAGGCGACGGGTGGGTGGACCGTCGAGACCGAGGCGGGCGACCGGTTCACCAGCCGCTTCGTGATCATGGCCACCGGGTGCCTCTCCGTGCCGCAGACCCTGACCATCCCGGGGATCGACGACTTCCGCGGCGAGGTCATCTACACGAGCATGTGGCCGCGCGAGGGCGTCGACCTCGCGGGCAAGCGCGTCGGCCTCGTCGGCACGGGGTCATCGGGCGTGCAGGCCACGCCCGAGCTGGCCGACATGGCCGGGCACCTCACCGTGTTCCAGCGCACGCCCACCTACACGTGGCCGTCGTACAACGGGCCGCTCGACCCCGAGGTGCAGCGGGCCACGAAGGAGCGGTACTCCGAGCTGCGAGCGGGGCAGCGGGCCAACCCGGGCGGCGTCACCGGATCCACCGGCGCCATCATCATGCAGATGGCGGAGGACCGCCGGATCCTCGAGACCACCGAGGAGGAGCGGCTCGCGGTGCTCGAGGAGCTCCAGTGGGGCGCGTCGCGCGTCTGGAGCGACGCCCTCGTCGATCCCGAGGCCAACGAGGCCGCGTGCGAGCTGTACCGCGAGATGGTGCGGCGCACGGTGCGCGATCCCGAGCTGGCCGAGTCGCTGTCGCCCCGGGGCTTCCCGATCGGCTGCAAGCGTCCGGTGATCGACTCCCACTACTTCGACGCGTACAACCGCGACGACGTGTCGCTCGTCGACCTGCGCAAGGGCGGCATCGAGGCGGTCACGGAGACGGGAATCCAGACCGCCCAGGGTCACTTCGAGCTCGACGTGATCGTCTTCGCCACCGGGTTCGACGCAATGACCGGCGCCTTGTTCCGCATCGACATCCGTGGTCGTGACGGCGTGCTCCTGCGCGACGCGTGGGCCGACGGTCCCCACACGCTCCTCGGCCTCCAGACCGTGGGCTTCCCCAACCTGTTCACGATCACCGGCCCGGGGAGCCCGTCGGTGCTCGCGAACATGGTGGTGTGCATCGAGCAGCACGTCGAGTGGATCGGCGTGTGCCTCGCCTACCTGCGCGACCACGGGTACACCATGATCGAGCCCACCCCGGAAGCGCAGAAGGAGTGGATGGAGCATGTCGACGCCGTCGCCGACGGCACGATGATGACGGTGCCCAGCTGCAATTCGTGGTACGTGGGGGCCAACATCCCGGGCAAGCCGCGCGTGTTCCTCCCCTACGTCGGCGGCTTGAACAACTACATCGCCAAGTGCGAGGAATCGGCGGAGGCCGGCTACGCCGGCTTCGCGCTGTTGCCCTGAGAGGAGCGGTTCGGTGCCCGACACCCAGGTCGACGAGGTCTCCTACGGGCGGCGGCTGACGGAGATCGCCGCCGAGCGTCCCGACGACGTCGACCTCGTCGTCGTCGACCGCGACGGCAACGAGCGCGGCGTGACCTGGCGGGAGCTGGAGACGCGGGCGAACCAGGTCGCCCGTGCGCTGCAGGCGCACGGGGTGGGCACGAGCGACGTCGTGGCGCTGGCCCTGCCGAGCTGCGCGGAGCACGTCCTGGTGACCGTCGCGATCTGGAAGCTCGGGGCCACGCTGCTCCCACTCCGCCACGACCTGCCCGATTGGGAGATGGACCGGATGCTCGAGCTCGCCGCGCCGGTCGTGCTGGTGAGCGACCAGCACCACGCGTCGTGCCCCGTGCTCACGCGTGCCGATCTCGCGGAGACGACCGCGCTCCCGGCCGACCCCCTGCCGGACGCGGTGTCCGAGTGCATCAACCTCGTGGCGTCGTCGGGGTCGACCGGCCGTCCGAAGCTGATCGTCACGCCCGCGCGCGGCGTGGTCGGCAGCAACTCACAACAGGGTTCGACCCAGGGCGACATCGAGATGAACACCCTCGTGCTGTCGCCGCTCTACCACGTGAACGGCTTCGCGTTCGCGGCGCCCGTCATGCTCGAGGGTGGTCACGTCGTGATCCTGGAGAAGTTCGACGCCGCCCGCGCGGTCGAGCTGATCGAGAAGTACCAGATCACGTTCACCGTGATGGTGCCGACGATGCTCCAGCGAATCGCGCGCCTGCCCGACCTCGACCCGAAGCGCTTCGCGAGCCTCCAGCGCATCGTGTACGGCGGCGCGCGTGTACCCGACTGGGTGGTCGAACGCTGGCTCGAGCTCGTGGACCCGTCGGTGTTCGTGTTCACCTACGGCTCGAGTGAGCGGCTCGGACTCGTGATGATGACGGGAACCGAGTGGGCGGAGCATCCCGGCGCCACTGGCAAGCCCGTCGACGTCGAGCTGAGCATCCGCGACGCGTTCGGAGCTGCGCTCCCGAACGGCGAGGTGGGGGAGATCTACATGCGGCCGACGGGGACGCGTCGGCTCTTCCAGTACATCGGGATGCCGACGCCCGAGCCGACGGCCGACGGCTACTTCACGATCGGCGACGTCGGCTGGCTCGACGACGACGGCTACCTCTACGTCACCGACCGCCGCACGGACCTGATCGTCACCGGCGGCGCGAACGTGTTCCCGGCCGAGGTGGAGAACGCGCTCAGCGAGCACCCCGACGTGATCGACCAGGTGGTGGTGGGCGTGCCCGACGACGAGTGGGGCCAACGGGTCCACGCGATCGTCCAGGTGAGGGACCCCGCGCAGCGGCCGACTGCCGACGAGCTCCGCGCCTTCTGCAAGGAGCGGCTGGCCGGGTACAAGGTGCCGAAGACCTACGAGGTCGTCGACCGCGTTCCCCGCACCGACGCGGGGAAGCTCAACCGCACCGACCTGGGCAACGAGCGCGCCACGGGCTGACCCCGCGGGTCCGCTTCACGGCACCCGAGCGACGTACACCGTGTTGGCGGACTCGCCGCCCGTGTAGAAGTTGGCGAACGTCACGACGTGCGCGGCGCTCGTCGCGAAGACGCCGGCGAGCACCGCGCCGAAGTCGTTGTCGGGCGGGTCGTCGGACCACAGCGCGAACACGCCTCCGGGGTGCAGGCGATCCGCGAGCCGGGCCAGGCCCGCGTGCGTGTAGAAGTCGCCATGGCTGGGGTGGAGCAGGTGCCGCGGAGTGTGGTCGATGTCGACCAGGATCGCGTGGACGCGCGCGGGCTCGTCGGGGCCGAAGGGCGCACCCGCGGCGAGGGCGGCGAAGAAGTCGGTCTCGACGAGCCGGCAGCGGGGGTCCGTCGTCAGCGCGTGGGCGTGGGGGAGCAGGGCCCGCTCGTGCCAGTCGATCACCGCGGCGACGGTCTCGACCACGGTGAGGGAGCGGACCCGGGCGTCGGCGAGCACGGCGCGGGCGGTGTACCCGAGCCCGAGCCCGCCGACGACGACGTCGACGGGCGATCCGTCGGGGCCGGCGGGCAGCTCGGCGAGGGCGAGGTCGGCGAGCGCGGTCTCCGACACGGTGAACAGGCTCGACATGAGGAACTCGTCGCCGAGCTTCACCTCGTACACGTCGATCTGCAGGGTCGGCTCGAGGCGGCGCCGAACGCTGATCTCGCCGATGGGCGTCATCTGGCGGTCGATCTCCTCGAACAGCGCACTCACGTCGCACGACCTCTCGGGGGCTCGGCACCGGGCCGCCGACCGTACGTGGCCCGGGTCACGGATACCCCAGGGGGTGTGGCACAAATACCCCCTGGGGTATATGCTCATCCCTCACGATGCCGATCGAGGAGCGCGACGTGAGTGCACCCACGATGCCGAGGCCACCGCTGGGGCACGAGCCGTCGCCGCCGCCCGACGAGCGGGCGCTGTTCTCCCGGCTCGCGGCCACGATGGCCCGGCACCGGCGAGCCGTGATCCTGGTGTGGATCCTGGTCACCGTGGCCGCGGCGCCGCTCGCGCTGACCCTGACGGGCGCGCTCTCGGGTGCCGGCTGGGACGCCAAGGGCTCGACCGCGGAGAAGGTCCGGGCCGAGCTGCGGGCCGACTTCCCGGCGCTCGGCGCGGAGAACCCGATCGTCGTCTACCGCCAGCGGACGCCGATCGCCGACGATCCCGCGGGAGTGGCCGAGCTCGTCGCGAAGCTCGGCGACGGTCCGCGGGTCCTCTCGGTGGCGGACCCGCTCGCGATGCCGGCGGAGGCCGGGTTGATCTCGCGTGACGGCCGGACCGCGCTGATCCCCGTCGAGCAGCGCATCGGCGCCGACGCCGACCGGCCCGTGGCCGCAGGCGAGCTCGGCGCCTACGTCGGCGGGCTCACCGTCGCGCGGGGGGCGCAGGCCGAGGTCACCGGTGAGTGGCCGGTGTGGAGCGACTTCAACGAGATGAACGAAGCGGCGCTGCACAAGGCGGAGCTGCTGAGCGGGCTGCCGACCCTGATCATGCTGTTCGTGGCGTTCGGCGCGCTGATCGCCGCCGGCGTCCCGCTCCTGCTCGCGCTGGCGGGCATCGCGGTCGGCTTCGCGGTGCTGCACGGACTCTCGTGGATCTCGCCGATGTCGGTGTGGTCGATGAACTTCTCGATGATGATCGGGCTCGCGGTCGGGATCGACTACAGCCTGTTCATCGTCAGTCGGTACCGCGAGGAACGCGCGGAGGGGAAGGACCCGATCGCCGCGATCGAGAACACCATGTCGACGTCGGGCAAGGCGGTGTTCCTCTCGGCGCTCACGGTCGTGCTCTCGCTCGCCGCGGTGTTCCTGGTCCCGGTGATGGTGTTCCAGACGATGGCGCTCGGGATGATCCTGTCGGTGGTCGCGGTGGCGCTCGCGGCGCTCACGCTGCTCCCGGCGCTGCTCGTGGCCATGGGCGACCGGGTCCTCGTGTCCCGGCTCGAGCAGGATCCCGACGTCGTGGCCGAGGGACGGTGGGCGAAGTGGACCGGGGTCGCGCTGCGGCGCCCGGGCCTTGTCCTCGCGGTCGGCCTCGTCCTGCTGGGCGCCCTCATCGTTCCGGCGCTCGGCATGAAGCTGGGCATGCCCGGCGCCGGAGTGGTCGACAAGGGTCAGACGAGCCGCGACGGCTACGAGCTGGTCGTGGACGGTTTCGGCCCGGGAGCGGCGGCGCCCGCGTACGTGACGGTCGCGGCGGTCGACGCCCAGACCGTGGTGGACGTGGCGAACGCGACGCCCGACGTGGTGGACGCGCGGGTCGTCACGCCGCCGGCCGACACCGGCCGCGTCGTGGTGCGCGTCACGCCGGGCACGCCCGTGGACGACTCGCGGACCGCGACGATGGTCGACGACCTCCGGGCGGGCCTCGCCGACGCCGCGCCCGGCGCGCGGGTCGGGGGCCCGGCGGGGCAGAACCGTGACCTCACGAACGTGCTGACCGGCCGCGCTCCGTACGCGATCGCGGTGATCCTGGTCGTCGCGTTCGCACTCCTCTTGATCGTGTTCCGCAGCATCGTGATCGCGCTGTTCTCGATCGTGATGAACCTCGTCACCGTCGGCGCCGCGTTCGGGTTCGCGACGGTGGTGTTCCAGCACGGGTTCGGTGCCGGCCTGATCGGCATCGAGCACCAGGGGTTCGTCGATGCCTGGGCACCCCTGTTCTTCTTCGCGCTGCTCTTCGGGCTCTCGATGGACTACCAGCTGTTCCTGCTCGCGGCGATCAAGGAGCGCTACCAGGCCACCGGTGACACCCGTCGCGCCATCGGCGAAGGGATCGCGCGCACCGGCCGGCCGATCACCAACGCGGCCGTGATCATGATCATCGTGTTCATCGCCTTCGGGATCACCGGGCCGATCCCGCCGACCGAGCTGGGCCTCACGCTGGCGATGGCGGTCCTGCTCGACGCCACGATCGTCCGCGTGATGCTCGTCCCCGCGACGATGGCGCTCCTCGGCGACCGCAGCTGGTACGCCCCGAAGTGGCTCCAGCGGATCCTGCCCCACGTCAACTTCAGCCACTGACCGCGACGGCCGGCCGTCGGAACCGCGGTGACCGGGCCTGGTATCCAGGGGAGACATGGGAACGATCCCGCTCCAGCACATTCGGATCCATGGTCACGACATCGGCTACCGGATGGCGGGGGAGGGGCCGGCGCTGTTGCTCGTCCACGGGATGGCCGGCAGCTCGACCACGTGGCGCGAGGTCATGTCGGTGCTGGCTGCGGACCACCTCGTGCTCGCCCCCGATCTCCTCGGCCACGGGGAGTCGGCGAAGCCTCTCGGCGACTACAGCCTCGGCGCGTACGCGAGCGGGTTGCGCGACCTGCTCGGGGCGTTGGGCCTCGGCCGGGTGACCGTGGTGGGACAGTCCCTCGGCGGTGGCGTCGCGATGCAGCTCGCGTATCAGCATCCCGAGCTCGTCGAGCGGCTCGTCCTGGTGAGCAGCGGCGGGCTCGGCCGGGAGGTGAGCTGGATCCTCCGCCTGCTGACGTTGCCCGGTGCGGAGCTCGTGATGCCGCTCGTCTTTCCCGGCTTCGTGCGCGAGGGCGGCGACTTCCTGCGGCGCACGCTGGGACGGATCGGGATCCGCGCGCCGCAGCTCGAAGAGGTCTGGAAGGCGTACGCGGCGCTCACCGAGACGGCCAACCGTGAAGCCTTCGTGCGCACCCTGCGCGCCGTGATCGACCCGGGCGGCCAGTCCGTGAGCGCGTCCGATCGCCTCTACCTCACGGCTGGGATGCCCACGCTGATCATGTGGGGCGACCGTGATCCCATCATCCCCGTCGCGCACGCCCACACCGCGCACGCGGCGATGCCGGGCAGTCGGCTCGAGGTGTTCGAGGGAGTCGGGCACTTCCCCCACCTCGAGTGCCCCGATGCGTTCGTCGCGGTGCTCCTCGACTTCCTCGCCACCACCGAGCCCGCCGACCACGACCCGGCTCGCTTTCGCGAGCTGATGCGGTAGAAATGCGCCTCCCCGACAAGGAGCGTCCCGTGAGCAACCCCTTCAGCTACGCCGGCAGGCGTGTCGTCGTCACCGGTGCAGCCACCGGCGTCGGCGCGGCGCTGCTCGACCTCCTCGCCGAGATCGGCGCGCCGGAGGTCACCGTCGTCGACATCAAGGCGCCGTCGGGTCCCCACGCCCGGTTCGTCGAGGCCAACCTGTCGGAGGAGGCCGCGGTCGACGGCGTGATCGCCGCGCTCGACGGCCCGGTCGACGTGCTGTTCAACAACGCGGGCGTCGCCGCCACGCAGCCGCCGCGTGTCGTGCTCGCGGTCAACTACCTGGCGCTGCGCCGGCTCTCCGAGGCGCTGCTCGACCGCATCCCGAGCGGCGGCGCGATCGTCAACACCGCGTCGATTGCCGGCGTGCGCTGGCCCGAGCACCTCACCGAGATCAACCAGCTGCTCGACCTCGGCGCCTGGGACGCCTCCCTCGACTGGGTGGAGGAGAACCTGGAGGCGATGGGCGGCGACTCCTACTCCTTCTCGAAGGAGGCCGTGCGCGTCTGGGGCATGCGGCACTCGCGGGTCACCGGCGCGCGCGGCGTGCGCACCAACAGCGTGTGCCCGGCGCCGATCGACACGCCGCTGCTGAACGACTTCAAGGCGACGATGGGCGAGGCGATCATCCAGTGGACGGCCGAGCAGGCCACCGGCGCGCTGATGACGCCGCGTGAGGTGGCGATGCCGCTCGCGTTCCTCGGCAGCGACGCCGCCGCGTACGTGAACGGCCACGACCTGATCGCCGACGGCGGGTTCAACGCCGCGATGACCACGGGCCAGGTGGACTTCTCGGGCCTCGCGTGAACCGGGCGTGACGTGACCGACGCCACCCGGAACCTCGCGCTCGTCCGCCGGTACCAGGACGCCTTCGAGTCGTTCGATCCGGCGCGCTTCGAGCCGTTCCTGGTCGCCGATCCGGTGTCGCATGGCGGCATGACCATGCGCCGGGGCCGGGACGCGTTCGCCCAGAACGCCGCCGTGGGACGCCTGGTCTACCCGTTCGGCGCGTTGCGGATCACCGAGCGCCGGGTGGTGGCGGAGGGCGACTGGGTCGCAATGCTCGTCGAGCGCGAAGCGGTCACGAGCACGGGCGCGCACTACGAGAACACCTACGGGATGTTCTCCGAGGTGCGCGACGAGCACATCGCGACCCAGGTGGAGCTCCTCGACTTCCGCGTCGCGGCGGAAAAGCTCGACCTCGCCGCCGCCGCACCGCTGATGCAGGTGCCCGGCGTGACGCAGCCGCCCGCGCAGGTCGCGGAGCTGCCCGCCGCCACCGACGACTCGCCGTCCGCGGTCGCGAAGCGCACCGTGCTCACGTTCCTCGACGCGTTCTTGACCTTCGACCCCGACCGCTACACCGATCTCCTCGCCGAGCAGCCCCTGCACCAGGTGGGGGTGAGTCGGCGCCCGGGCCGTCAGGGGTTCGACGACCTCGCCCGGGCCGGCCGGATCCTGTATCCCGACCGGGCGGTGGAGCGCCTGCACCACGTGCTGGTGTCCGACGGGCGGACGGTCGCCACCCTGTGCACGCTGCGAGCCCGCACCCACCTCGACGTCGCCTACGAGAACCTGTACGGGATGTTCTTCGACGTGCACGACGGCAAGATCGTGACGATGATCGAGGTGCTCGACGGCCGGGTCTCCGCCGCCGCGTTCGACCTGTCGGTGCTCGAGTGACCGCCTGGAGGCGACCATGACGACCCATTTCGGCTTCACCAAGCTCGTGGTCCACGACCTCGAGGTGTGTGCGGCCTTCTACACCGCGGTGCTCGGCGTGGAGGAGCAGCGCCGGGTGGAGGGCTCGGTCGCGGGCCGCCCGATCGAGGAGATCCTCTACGGGGCCACCGCGCCCGGCGGCGGCTCGTTCATCCTCCTGCGCTATCTCGACTCGGAGGCGCCGTCGCGCGACGAGGTGATCCTCGGCGTGTGGACCGACGACATCCGTGCGCTCTTCGACCGCGCCGTCGCCGCCGGCGGCTCGGTGCCCCAGCCCATCGCCGAGAGCCCGGCGCACGGGGTCCACCTGGGCTTCCTCGCCGACCCCGAAGGGCACCTGATCGAGGTCGTCCAGCCGCTGTGAGGCGAACATGAGCAACCGGGCGCACCAGCTCGAGGTGGTGGCGCAGTTCTTCGAGGGGCCGGCCGACCTCGACCGGCTGTCGCTGATGGGCGACGACGTCGAGTGGTGGAACGGCATCGGCAAGTTCCCCGCGGCACCCGGCCAGACCGTGTTCCGGGGCAAGGACGAGATCGGTCGCGTCGTGCTCGGCCGCGCGCCGGCGCCGCCCCAGCCCAACGGGCGCCCGATCGACCGCTACGACCTCGCGACCAAGCAGTTCGCCGACGTGCGCACCATCGTCGACGGCGAGTTCGTGTTCCGCCAGCACACCTACCGCGCCACCACGATGCGCGGACGGCCGTACGAGAACGTCTACGGGTTCCTGTTCCGGTTCGCCGCGGACGGCCGCATCGACCGGATCTGGGAGCACTGGGGCACGCTCGCCGCGTACGAGACGCTGTTCCAGGGCCCGCTCGTCGTGCACGACCCCGATCTGCTCTTGCAGACGACGCCCTCGGCCCGGCGCCGTCTCGACCTCGACCGCCCGGTCGACCGTGCGCTCGTCGAGGAGTGCATGGAGCTCGCAGTGCACGCGCCGAACGGCTCCAACCAGCAGCCGTACCGGTTCGTCTTCGTCGACGACGCGGCCCGCAAGGCCGCGCTCGCCGACATCTACCGCGCCGCGATGGCCGACTTCGTCAACCGGCCGCGCACGGAATCGCCGGAGGACAACATCGACCGCAGCAGCGCGGCCGACCAGCGCATCGCCGCGAGCGTCGCGTACCTCGCCGAGCACATGCAGGACGTGCCGGTCCTGTGCGTGCCACTGGTGGCCGGGCGCACCGACGGGTTCGGCGCCGGCGCCCACGCCGAGCGCACGGGGTCGTTCTGGCAGGCGAACCGGTGGGGCTCGGTGATCCCCGCGCTGTGGTCGTTCATGCTCGCCCTGCGCTCCCGGGGCCTCGGCTCCGCGTGGACCACCCTCACCCTGGTCCGCGAGCGCGAGGTGGCCGAGGTCCTCGGGGTGCCGTTCGAGCACTGGATGCAGGCGGGGCTGTTCCCGGTGGCGCACACGATCGGCACCGACTTCCGGCCCACGCCCCGGCGGCCGGCGGCCGAGTTCGTGCGCTGGAACGGGTTCGCGAGCCCGTAGCCGCCCCGCCTCCCGTCCCGGGCGGCTCCGTTACGATCCGCATCATGGTGCTGCGAACCCGGCCCGGTGCGGGTCCGATCGAGCTGCGGCGGATCGCCGAGGGCGCCGAGCCCGCGACATACGACCGGTTCTCCCTCGCACCGCTCGCGGCGACGATCGGCGGGGTGGTCGAGGGCGTCGACCTGCGCGTGCCGCTCGACGACGACCTCCAGGAGCAGCTCGCGGCTGCACTGCGCGAGTGGAAGGTGCTCTTCTTCCGCGACCAGCACCTCACGCTCGAGGAGCACGCCGGGTTCGCGGCGCGCTGGGGGCAGCTCACCGACGACCAGCTCACGCCGTCGACCGCCGAATCCCTCGTCGACAACGTGGTCGTGTTCGCGCGCGACGCGGAGACGAAGGGGCTCGAGAACGAGTGGCACAGCGACGGGACGTTCCGGCCGATGCCCACCATGGGGACCGTCCTCCGGGCGATCGAGGTGCCGGCGGTGGGGGGCGACACGCTGTTCGCCGACATGGCCGCGGCGTACGACAACCTGCCCGGAGACGTCCGCGAGCGGATCGTCGGCATGCGGGCCCTGCACGACTGGAGCATCGGCGCGTACGCGGGGAAGTACGCCGACCGGCTCGACGGGCTCCGGCGCGAGTACCCGCCGGTGGAGCACCCCGTGGTGATCCGCCACCCGGAGACCGGCCGGGCCACGCTCTTCGTGAACCGGCTCTTCACCCGTGAGATCTGTGGCCTCGAGCCCGAGGCGAGCGACGAGCTCCTCGCGGCCCTGTGCTCGATGGTCGACCTGCCCGAGCTCCAGTGCCGGTGGCATTGGGAGCCGGGCTCGGTGGCCATGTGGGACAACGTCGCCGTGAACCACTACGGCGCGAACGACTACTTCCCGCAGCGTCGGGTGATGGCGCGCGCGACGTTCTTCAGCCTCACGCACGACCGGCTGGATCCACGAGACCTTCCGTGACCCCGGCTGCCGCGACCGCCGGCCGACCCTGATCCTGGAGTGCCCATGCGAGCGGTGCGATCCACCCCACCCGGCGTGTCCGTCGTGGAAGTCGACGAGCCCGACGGTCCCGGGGCCGTCGTGTCGATGCGGTCTGTGAGCATCTGCGCGTCGGACCTCGGATACATCGGCATGGGGAGCACGTTCCTCCTCGGCCACGAGCTCGCCGGCGTGACCGAGGACGGCGCGCCCGTCGCGATCGAGGCGATCTTCGGGTGCGACGCGTGTGAGTTCTGCCTCGAGGGTCGGTACAACCTCTGCGCGCAGGGCACCACCGCGCTGGGCGTGACGAGCGACGGCGGCATGAGCGAGTACTTCGCCGCCCCGACGCGTTCGCTGGTCCCGCTCCCCGACGGTCTCGACGTGCGGGACGCGTGCCTGGTGGAGCCCACCGCGGTCGCATGGCACGCGTGCCGCCTCACCGGCGTGGGCCCGGAGCAGCGCGTCGCGGTCGTGGGCGGCGGGGCGATCGGCCTGATGGCCGTCGCGGCGGCGAAGGCCCGGGGTGCGGCCGAGGTGTCGCTCGAGGCGCGCTACCCGCACCAGATCGAGCTGGGGGAGCGGCTCGGTGCCACGCAGCCGTCGGGGTACTACGACGTGGTCATCGAGGCCGCGGGGTCGCAGAGCGCGCTGCACCGTGCGACCGAGCTCGCCCGGTCCGGCGGGACGATGGGGGTGCTCGGGGTGTTCGGACCCGACGTGGTGTGGCCGCAGCTCCAGTGCTTCCTCAAGGAGATCCGCACGGTGCCGTCGCTCGGGTACTGCCGGCACGGCCACGGCCGCGACTTCGAGGACGCCGCGGCGCTGCTCGCGTCGCACCCGGATCTCGTCGACGCCCTCGTCACCCACCGGTTCCCGTTGGAGGACGCGGCCGAGGCGTTCCGGGTCGCGGCCGACAAGTCGAGCGGTGCCCTGCGCGTGGTGGTGGAGCCGTCGTGAGCATCGACGGGTACTTCCACGTGGGCATCGTGGTGCCCGACCTCGACGCGGCCCGGGCCCGCTTCACCGAGCTGCTCGGCACCGAGTGGGGCCCGGTCATGGAGGCGGAGATCGAGGTGCGCGACGGCGACGGCAACGAGCTCGTCGTCCCCAACCGCATGTGCTACTCGACGCAGGCGCCGTACTTGGAGCTGATCCAGGAGGTGCCGGGCACGCCGTGGGTGTGCAACGAGCACTCGAACCTGCACCACGTCGGCTTCTTCTCCGGCGACCTCGTGGCCGACTCTGGGCACCTGCACGCGGCGGCCTGCCCGCTCGAGCTGATGGACGGCCACGGCGACGGCCCCCCGGGGGCGTTCGCGTACCACCGCGATCCGCTCGGGGTGCGGGTCGAGGTGCTGAGCGCCGACATGCGACCGATGATGGAGGAGTTCCTGTTCCGCCCGCCGGCGGACTGAGCGCGCCGAGCCGAACGCCGCGCGCCCGGTTCGCGGCGGGTCAGCCCTTGCCCTGGCACTGCGCGCGCAGCCGGGGCGCGTTCGCGCGGACGTCGGCGGTGACGGTCGTGTCCCAGTCGGCCGGAAGGTCGTCGTCGGGCGTCTGGACCGTGGCGAGCGTCCCGGTCAGCGAGTCGAGCGCCATGATCCCGTCGGCGATGCAGGTGGCGGTGCGCGGGCTGGTGCTCCCCAGCGCGCCCGCCGCGAAGCTGTTGCGGAGCAGCACATGGAAGAGCGCCTGGCTGAGGGCCGCCTCCGACACCGGTTCCGGGTTGCTCGGCTCGCACGACGTGAGCGTGAGCCGCTTGCCCTGCCGCGCGATCTCGGCGTTGGTGCGCGACGCCACGTTCCAGCGCTCGAGCCCCGCCTGCAGCGCCGCGGTGTCGGCCGTGCCGTCGCGTCCGACCATGACCGACGTGACGCACGGGGTCGACCCGCCCCGTGTGAACGCGATCGACGAGTCGCCGCCCCAGCGCTGCGCGACCGCGAGCGCGTCGGCGGGCGGCAGGTGCGACGCGAGCATGAAGTACAGCGTCGCCGCCCCGAGCACGGTCGGGTCGCCGAGGGCCACGTCGCCCGCGGCCAGCTGCGGGGCCTTGACCTTGATGGCCAACGTGGCGTCGAGGAGCGCGACCGGGTCGATGATGGCGAGGTCGTTCAACGGCGGGTTCCGGAACGCGTCGTCGATGGCCTTGTCGCCGCCCGCAGCCTCGAGTGCGGTCGTCATCATGTATCCGAGCGCGTACTCCGACGCGAACGACACGGTGACGAACGGCGGGAGATCCGGCGCGGTGGCCACGGTCGACGAGTTGCTCGCGTCGATCTCGGCCTGCTGGCTCGCGCTCAACCCGCTCGTGTAGGTCTCACCGATGCGGGTGGCGTCGCCTTCGATGAGCGCGCTGACCGACGACGCGTCGGCGGCGCGCTCGCGCCGGTCCATCCGCCCGAGATCGAACTCCTGGTCCTGGAGTGCGTGGGTGAGCTCGTGCGCGAGGGTCGAGCGCGTCTCCGGGCTCGAGAAGGTGTCGCCCCGCACGACGATGGCCTTGTCGGCGGGGTCGTAGAACCCGAGCACCTGCGCGCCCACGCCGGCGGTCAGCGCCTCGAGCGGCACCGGCCGGTCGAGCAGCCCCAGCGCGCGCAGCGCCGCCTCCGACTCGGCCCACTCCTTGCGGCCCTTCGTGGTGGGCTTCTGGCCGCGGGCGTATCGCTTGTCGAAGGTCGCGGAGTCGAGCACCTTCACCGGCACGGGCTCGTCGAACTCGATGCCGCGGAGCCGCTCGACCTGCTTCGCGATCGCGGCGACGCGGGGGTCCCACTCCTCGGGCGACTTCACCGCGAGCGCGGGCGGCGCACCGGTGGCCAGCACCCACGTGGACACGCACGCCAGGATGACCGAGGCCACGAATGCACGAATCGGGCCAACGTAGCCGTCGGCGGGAGATCAGCTCCCGCGGCTCGTGGTGTGAGAGCGGGCCCGCGGTCCGGTCGACCCCGGGTAAGAATGGGTGGCCATGGCGAAGACGATCGGCCGGCGGGCGTTCCTCGTCCGGGCGGCCGGGGTGTCGGGCGCGGCGATGCTCTCGGGGTCCGTGCTGCGACCCGCGCTGGCCGGTGCGGCCACGGTGGCCGGACCCGGTCCGTACGGCGCGCTGTCCACCACGCCCGACGCCAACGGCTTCCTGCTCCCCGCCGGGTTCTCGAGCCGGCTGCTCGCCGTGTCCGGGACTGCCGTCGCGGCCACGGGCTTCGTGTGGCACCACGCGCCCGACGGCGGCGCCTGCTTCCCGGCGCCAAGCGGTGGCTGGGTGTACGTGTCCAACTCCGAGGTCCCGTTCGGCGCGGGCGGCGCCGGCGCACTGAAGTTCGATGCGTCGGGGAACGTCGTCGACGCCTACCGGATCCTGAGCGGCACGAGCGTGAACTGCGCGGGCGGCAAGACGGCCGCGGGCAAGTGGTTCTCGTGCGAGGAGGCTGGGGCGGCCGGCCAGGTCTACGAGTGCGACCCGCTCGTCGCGGGGCAGGGCGTGCGCCGGCCGGCCCTCGGCTCGTTCAGCCACGAGGCCGCGTTCGAGGACCCGCAGACCGGCCACGTCTACCTGACCGAGGACGATCCCGCCGGTCGCCTGTACCGGTTCGTTCCCACCACGCGCGGCGACTTCTCGGCCGGGCAGCTCTGGGCCGCGAAGGTTGCCGGCGGCGTCCTCACCTGGGTCGCAACCGCGGCGACCGCACCCGACCGCCAGGCCACGACCACCGCGTTCAACGGCGGTGAGGGGATCTCCATCGAGGGCCGCACGCTGTACTTCACGACCAAGGGCGACAAGAGGGTGTGGCAGGTCGACCTCGACGCGCAGACGATCGTGGTGCTCTACGACGGCGTCACCACTCCCAACGCGGCGCTGAACGCCGTGGACAGCGTCACCGTGCACGCGCCGTCCGGCGACGTGTACGTCTGCGAGGACGGCGGCAACATGGAGGTGTGCGTCATCGCTCGCAACGCGGGCGGCGATGCCGAGGTGGCCGCGCTCCTGCGCATCGTCGGCCACGACTCGTCGGAGTGGACCGGCGTGGCCTTCTCGCCCAGCCAGCAGCGGATGTACCTCTCGTCCCAACGCGGGACCGACGGCCGGACGGGACGCACCTACGAGATCACCGGTCCGTTCCGCACCGAGGTGACGACGCCGACAACGACGACGTCCACGACGTCCACCACGACCACGACGTCCACCACGACCACGACCATGACGGCCCCGGTGACCACGACCTTCCCGATCACCGTGGATGCGCACGTGCGCAACGGCGTGTACGCGACCACCAACTACGGCAACGCCGTCACCGCGTGGATGCAGAACGGCACGGTCGGCAACACGCGTTGGTACTACCTGAAGGTGAACACCGCCGTGCACACCGCGAAGGTCGCGAAGGCGGTGCTGCGCATCCGCGCGCAGGGTGCGGCCGGCGTCACCACGCCGCTCGTGGTGAAGGCGGTGAGCACCACCTGGACCGAGGCGGGCATCACCTGGAACACCAAGCCGGCCGCGGGTGTGCAGGTCGCGACCGGTTCCGTGGTGGGCAACGTGCCCAGGTGGGTCTCGTTCGACGTCAGCGCCTACGTCCGGAGCGAGCGCGCCGCCGGCCGGTCGGTGGTCGGCTTCGTGGTCCAGCCGGTGCAGGTCCCGAGCGCGCAGGTCCAGCTCGCCTCGGGCGAGTCGGCCACCGTGGCCAACCGGCCGCAGCTCGTGATCACCGGCTGATCCCCGGGCGTCCCCGGCCCGTGCGCCGCGCGCGCCAAACGGACGGAAGACGCGCGAGAATGGGCGGCCATGTCCGGTTCCCTCGATCGACGTGAGTTCCTCGTTCGTGCGCTGGCGGTGTCGGGGGCGGCGATGCTCTCCGGAACCCTGCTGCGCTCGACGCTCGCCGGCGCGGCCACGATCGCGGGTCCCGGACCGTACGGAGCGTTGGCGGAGACGGTGGATGCCAACGGCTTCCAGCTCCCGGCCGGGTTCACCAGCCGGGAGCTCGCGGCGACGGGGAGCACGGTCGCCGGGACCGGCTACGTCTGGCACGGCGCGCCCGACGGCGGCGCCTGCTTCCCCGCCCCCGGTGGGGGGTGGGTATACGTCTCGAACTCCGAGCTGTGGGCCGGCCTCGGGGGTGCGAGCGCCCTGAGGTTCGACGCCAGGGGCAACGTGGTCGACGCGTACCGGATCCTCGGCGGGACGAGCATCAACTGCGCGGGTGGCAGGACCGCCGCCGGGAAGTGGCTCTCGTGCGAGGAGTACGGCGCGATCGGCAACGTCTACGAGTGCGATCCCCTCGTCCCCGGGCAGGGCGTGCAACGGCCGGCGCTCGGATCGTTCACCCACGAAGCCGCGTTCGAGGATCCGGTCACGGGTCTGGTGTACATGACCGAGGACAACCCCGTGGGCCGTCTCTACCGGTTCGTCCCCGCCGTGCGGGGCGACTTCTCCGCCGGGCAGCTCTTTGCCGCGAACGTCGCCGGCTACGCGATCACCTGGGTTGCCACCTCGGCCACCGAACCGGACCGTCAGGAAGCGACCACCGCGTTCAGCGGGGGCGAGGGGCTGTACATCGAGGGTCGCACGATGTACTTCACCACGAAGGGTGACAAGCGGGTCTGGGAGGTCGACCTCGACGGCCAGACGCTCTCGGTGCTCTACGACGGTGTCACCACTCCCAACGCGGCGCTGAACGCGGTCGACAACCTCACCGTGCACGCGAGCACGGGGGACGTGTTCGTGTGCGAGGACGGCGGGAACATGGAGGTGTGCGTCATCGCGCGCAACGGCAGCGGCGATGTCGAGGTCGCGCCGTTCCTGCGGATCGCCGGTCACGACGAGTCCGAGTGGACCGGCGTGGCCTTCTCGCCCGACCAGACCCGGATGTACCTGTCGTCGCAACGCGGGACGGACGGCATCACCGGACGCACCTACGAGATCACGGGTCCGTTCCGCTCCGACTCGACCACGCCGGATTCGGCCCCGGTGCGGCGAAGCAGACCGTCACGACGCACCAATGGCAGCCGTTCGAAGCAGGTGCGGGACACGAGTCGCTGATCCGGCTCGCGAGCGACGCTCGTTGCCGTGCCCACGTACGCTCCATTGGTGAACCAGGCGCCCGGGCAGACGGAGACAGCGGTCGTCGAGGCCGAGCGGCTCGTGGCCGGCGGCGCGGCGCTGACCCGCCGGGGCGACGGCCGGATCGTCCTCGTGGAGGGCGTGCTGCCGGGGGAGCGGGTGGAGGTGGCGGTCGCGCCCCGCCGGGGGACCGACCACGGCACCCTCGTGCGGATCGTGGAGCCCTCGCCCGACCGCATCGAGCCGGTGTGCCCGCACGTGGCCGAGGGGTGCGGTGGCTGCGACCTCCAGCACCTCGCCCTCCCTGCCCAGGTTCCGGTCAAGACGGCGATCGTCACCGACGCGCTGCGTCGGCTCGGCAAGTGGGCCGAGCCCGTCGTGCGCCCGGGTCCCGCGCTCGACCCGTGGGGGTTCCGCACCACGATGCGGCTCGCGGTCACCGACGGCCGGGCCGGGCTCCGGCGCGCGGGCAGCAACGAGATCGTCGACATCGACCACTGCGCGGTGGCGCACCCGCGCCTCGACGAGCTGATCGCCGAGGGCCGCTTCGGGGACGCGCGCGAGGTCACCCTGCGCGTGGGCGCGGCGACGGGGGAGCGTCTCGCGCTCGTCACCCCGAAGCGCGACGGCGTGGCGCTCCCGGAGGACGTGCACGTGATCGGGGCAGACGAGATCGCGTACGGCAAGCGGGCGTGGATCCACGAGGAGCTCGCGGGCCGCCGCTGGCGCGTGTCGGCGCCGTCGTTCTTCCAGAGCCGTCCCGACGGCGCCGAGGCGCTCGTGGCCGTGGTGCGGGAGCTCGCCGCCGACGTGCTCGAGCGGCCGGCCGATCCCGGCCGCCCGTTCACCCTGGTCGACGCGTACAGCGGGGTGGGCATCTTCGCCGGCACCCTGCTCGGCGGCCGGCCCGGATGGCGGGCCCTGTGCGCGGAGCACAGCCGCTCGGCCGTCGCCGACGCGCGGGTGAACCTCGCCGACCTCGACGTCAAGATCGTGGCCACGACGGTGGAGCGCCTCCGCGCCCCGCGCGCCGATCTGGTGGTGGCCGACCCGTCCCGAGCGGGGCTGGGCATGCGCGGCTCGGCCGCGATCCTGTCCACCGAGGCCGAGCGCATCGTGCTCGTGAGCTGCGATCCTGCGGCGGCCGGCCGCGACACCGCGCTCTTGTCGGAACGGGGCTACACGCCCGTGGAGTCGGTCCTGGTGGACCTCTTCCCGCACACGCACCACACCGAGGTGGTCACCCGGTTCGACCGGGCCTGAACCGGGCGGGGTGGGCCGGGGCCCCGGGGCGGACGCTGCGGGACCGTGCGAGAATGGCGCCATGACCGACACGATGACCGAGACCTACCGGGGCCTCACCTACATCTCCACCGACTCGCACGTCACCGAGCCGATCGAGCTGTACGCGGAGCGCGTCGACGCGGAGTTCCGCGAGCGCGTGCCGCGCATCGAGACCGCCGACGGCTGGCGCACGATGTACGCCGAGGGTCTCGACCCCCGCAAGCTCATGACCGCCGACCAGCTCCTCACCGCGGTGGTGGGCGGGTACGACGTCGAGTCGCGCGTCCGGGACCAGATCCGCGACGGCGTGAGCGCCGAGGTCATCTTCCCCACCTTCGCGCTCCAGGCCTGCTTCGCGTCCGGGGACCCGCGCCTGCAGATCCAGCTGTGCCGGGCCTACAACGACTGGGCGGGGGAGGTGTTCGCGGGCGTGCCGTCGCTGCTCGCGGTGGGCGCGGTGCCGATGCTCGACATCGACGACGGGGTCGCCGAGGCCCAGCGGCTCGCGGCCGCCGGCTTCCGGGCGTTCATGCTCCCCGCGCGCGTGCTGACCCGTCCGTACAACGACGCCGAGTACGACCGGTTCTGGGCCGCGGCCGAGGAGATCGGGCTCCCGCTCACCTTCCACTCGGGCACCGGCTACGAGCCCCGGATCGTGCGCGGTCCCGGCGGCGCCGTGGTCAACTACGTGATGGGCGCGCAGCTCGATGGGCCGATGGTGATCCTGTCGCTGGCGGCGGGCGGCGCACTCGACCGGTTCCCGGACCTGCGCATCGTCACCGTGGAGACCGGCGCGTCGTGGCTCGCCTGGATCATGACCCAGGCCGACAGCATCTACCAGGACCACGCCATGTACGCGCGGCCGAAGCTGTCGATGCTGCCGAGCGAGCTCATCCGCCGGCAGTGCGCGGCCACCTTCATGTTCGACCCGGTCGCGATCCACAACCGCCACATCACCGGTCTCGACACGCTGATGTGGGGCAACGACTACCCGCACCCCGAGGGCACCTGGCCCGAGTCCCAGGCCACCAACGCCGAGCAGTTCGACGGCGTGCCCGACGACGAGGTCCGTGCCATCGTGAGCGGCAACGCGGCCCGGGTGTTCGGCTTCACCCTGTAGGCGTCGGATCGGGTGCGGCGCGGTCGCGGGGCGGGCGATCCGACCCGCGCCGTGGCGCGAGGATCCGCACCAGCGTCATGAACAGCACGAGCGCGGCCGCGAGCACGCACGCCCACTGGAACCAGACGTTGTGCCGGTCGGTGCCCGCGGTGATGCCGTGCACCGTCGCGACCACGAAGAGCAGGTAGCTCGACAGGTGCACGCCGTGCCAGACCTTGCGCCCGAGCTTGCGCATCGCGAGTGACGTGAGCTCGATGGCGAGGATCAAGTAGAACGCGACGACGCCGAGCGCCACCGCGGCGGGCTTGTAGGAAGAGGTGAACGGGACCAGCACCTCCACCGGACCGAAGCTCGTGTAGGTGTCGAGCAGCAGGCCGAGGATGTGCACCCCGGTGAAGACCACCGCGAGTCCGCCGACGAACCGGTGGACGTCGAGCACCCAGGCGGGGGCCGGCTTGCGGACGAGCCGGGTGGAGAGCTGGAGCCCTCCGACGACGGCGAGCGTGGCGAGGGCCCAGGCCACGATCCCCGCGGCCCGGGCCGATTCCCACCAGATCTGCGTTCCCATCGTTCGAGTCTCCCAACGAACCGGTCACGGCCGGGGGTCAGCTGCCCCGGGTCTTCACGTGGGGGGCGGCGGCGCTGGCGGCACCGGCCTTCGCGGCGGTCGCCGTACTCGCGGCCTGCGCCGGAGTCGCGCCGACGGCGGCGGTGGCGTTGGCGCTTGCCGGGACCGCGGCGGCCGGGGTGGCCGCGACGGGCGTGGGTGCGGCCGCGGTCGTCGCGCCGCTCGCGAGCGCGACGCTGCCGGCGATCCCGAGGAAGGACGCGACGCTCAGGCCCGCGAGCATGATCCGCGTCGCCGCCGCGGGGTGGCGCCGCCGGGGCTTGGCCCGGTTGCCCGCCGACCGGCTGGTCGCCGGGCGCGCGGAGCTTCCGTTGCGGCGTTGATCGTCGTGCTCGGGCGGGGAGCCGTGCGGGCACTCGTGCCGGCCCGTCGTTCCTGGAGCCGCCGGATCCGTTCGGCCCGGTCGGCCGCGGTGAGGTCGTCAGTCATCGGATTCACGTTCCTCGTCCTGGTGCTCGCGCTCCTGCGCGGGCTTCGGGGCGGAGGTCGAGCGGGTCGCCGCGGCAGTGTTCGTCGCGCTCGCGGTGTCGGCCGGTGCGGCGACGGGAGCGGCGGCGGGCTGGGCAGCTGCCGGGGTCGGCGAACTGCCGATCCCGAGCGCGCCGGTGTGGGCGCCCACGGCCACGAACCCCGAGAGCAGGGTCATCGTGGCGGCCGCGGCGGTGGCGATTGCGGTGCGCCGGTTCATGGGTTCCTCCCTGGACGAGGCGCCGGCGGGGGGCCGGGCCGTTCGCATCGGTGTGCTCCATCGATTCAACCGGGGCGGGGTGAAGCGTCGAGGTGAGCGTCCGTGAAGCCTTCGTGAAGCACGCCGGCGATCCCCGGCCGCACGCGCGCGACCGCACTACCGTCGGGAGACGTGAGTGTCGCGGGCAAGCCGAGGATCCTCGTGGCCGACGACGAGGCCGGCATCCGCGAGGTCGTGGGCCGCTACCTCGAGGCCGAGGGGTACGACGTCGCGTTCGCCCACGACGGTGCCGAGGCGCTCTCGCTGGCGCGGGCGCACGAGCCCGACCTGGTGGTGCTCGACGTGATGATGCCCGGGCTCGACGGCATCGAGGTGCTCCGCCAGCTGCGCGCCGAGTCCGACGTGTACGTGATCATGCTCACGGCCAGGGCCGACGAGGTCGACAAGATCGTCGGGCTCTCGGTCGGCGCCGACGACTACCTGGCCAAGCCGTTCAGCCCCCGCGAGCTCGTGGCCCGGATCAAGGCGGTGCTGCGGAGGTCGCGGGGGACGGCGTCGGTCGACGGCGGCGACCGCCTCGTGTTCGACGGGCTCGAGATCGACCCGGTCCGGCGCGAGACGACCCGCGACGGCCGGCCCGTCACCCTCAGCGCGCTCGAGTTCGACCTGCTCACGGCGCTCGCGCGTGCTCCGGGACGCGCGTTCACGCGGCGACAGCTCATCGAGAAGGTGTGGGGCTGGGACTTCTACGGTGACGAGCGGGTGGTGGACGTCCACATCCGGAGCATCCGGCGCGCGCTCGACGACTCCGCGGACGCGCCGGAGATCGTCGGCACGGTGCGCGGCGTGGGCTACCGATTCCTCGGTCGTCCCCGATGAGCCGGTGGCGGCGGCTCGACGTCCGCCTCTTCGGCTCGTACGTGCTGGTCGGCCTCATGGCCGTCGTCACGCTGGTGCTCGCGATCGCGATCCGTGCGCCCGACCTGTTCACCGCGCGGATCCGCGAGGCTGGTGAGCACGGGGAGATCGAGGCGGAGTCGCGCGCCGCGTTCGGTCACGCGCTCCGGAGCGCGTTGCCGGTGGCCATCGTGCTGAGTGCCCTCGTCGCGGCGCTGTTCGCGCTGTTCGTCGCGCGCCGGATCCTCAGGCCGGTGGGCCAGGTGCGCGCCGCGACGCGCCGGCTCGCCGAGGGTCATTACGACGAGCGGGTCGCCGAGCCGGCGGAGCTCGAGCTCGCAGCACTGGCGCGCGACGTGAACCGTCTCGCCGAAGCGCTCGAGACCACGGAGCGCCGTCGGGCGCGGCTCATCTCGGAGGTGGCGCACGAGATGCGCACCCCGCTCACCGTCGCGAACGGGTACGTCGAGGGCGTGCTCGACGGCGTCTTCGAGCCGAGCGAGGAGGTGCTCTCGAGTGTGGCCGAGGAGCTCGCCCGCCTCCAGCGCCTCGCCAGCGACCTCGCCACGCTGTCGCGCGCCGAAGAGGGTGCGATCGACTTGGACCTCGTCGATCTCGACCTGCGGGAGCTGACCGAGACCGCGGTCACGCGTCTCCGGCCGCAGTACGACGACAAGGGCGTGGGGATCGCGGTCGCCGACGGGCCGGCCCTCCCGGTTCGGGTCGACCGCGACCGCGTGCTCCAGATCCTCACCAACCTGCTCGGGAACGCGCTCACCTACACGCCGTCGGGCGGCGCCGTCGAGGTGGTGCCGGCCCGCGGTGCCGACCGCGTGTCGGTCGAGGTGCGCGACGACGGGGTGGGGATCGCGCCGGCCGACCTGGACCTGGTGTTCGAGCGCTTCTACCGCGTCTCCGGCCTGGACCGCCCGCCGGGCGGGAGCGGCATCGGCCTCACGGTGGCCCGAGGCATCGCGCGGGCCCACCATGGTGACATCCGGGCGTCGTCTCCGGGGGTGGGGCAGGGGGCCGTGTTCACCCTGTCGCTGCCGGTCGCCGCGCCGTGACGGTCGCGTCGCGCGCCGTCGCGGTGATGGGCAGCGAGGGCGAGATCATCGTCGTCACGGACGGCGCCGACGCGCTGGCCGACTCGCTCGCCGATCGGGCCGTCGCGCGGCTGCGCGAGCTCGAGGCGCGCTGGAGCCGCTTCCTCCCCCAGAGTGAGATCAGCCGCTGGAACGCGCACCCCGGCGAGCCCGTGGTGGTCTCGCCCGAGACCTACCGGCTCGTCGAGCACGCGTTGGCGGGCCGGCAGGCCACGGGCGGGCGCTTCGACCCGACCCTGCTCGCAGAGCTGGAGGCCGCCGGGTACGACCGCAGCTTCGAGCAGCTCACCCCACCGCGCAGTGGCGTGGTCGACGCGGCGTCGCGCGCTCCGGCGCGCGTCGCGACCCGGCCGGAGGTCGTGCTCGACCCGATCGTGGGGAGCGTGTGCCTGCGCGGGGGAGCGAGGTTCGACCCCGGGGGGATCGGCAAGGGCTTCGCCGCGGATCTGGTGGTCGAGGAGCTCCGGGAAGCCGGTGCCGGCGGGGTGATGGTGGGGGTGGGCGGTGACGTCCGGCTCGACGGTCGAGCGCCCGACGGGGGCTCGTGGGTGGTCGCGGTCGCCGACCCGCGGGACCCCGACCGCGAGCGGGCGCGCCTGTACCTCGGGTCCGGGGCCGTGGCGTCGAGCTGGCGCACCAAGCGGGTCTTCTCCGGTCCCGACGGAGCGCCCCGGCACCACCTCCTCGATCCCCGGACCGGCACACCGGCCGAGAGCGGCCTCGCGGGGGTGACCGTGGTGACGGCGCAGGGGTGGACGGCCGAGGTGCTCGCGAAGGCGGCGTTCGTGGCCGGGCCCGACGACGGGGTGGACGTGATCGCCGCCGCGGGTGCCGCCGGGCTGCTCTTCACGGACGACGGCGACCTCCGCCCGGCCGGCGACATCGCCGCGTTCCTCGGGTAGCCGAGTTCCCTTCCGCGCTGCGCCGCGGTAGACAAGCGCACACCTCCGGGACGCACCGGGGCGTGCACCACGGAACCCGAATCGTCTGGGGGAGCGATGACCGAGGTTGCCAAGCGCGTCGATCCGATCGACATCGATCCGAACTCGCCCGAGTTCATCGACCACCGCCACGAGAAGTACGCGGAGCTGCGCGACACGTGCCCGGTGGTGTTCGACACCGCGCACGGCGGCTTCTGGTTCGTGACCGACTACGAGAACGTGCTCGCCGTGGCGCGCGACACCGACACGTTCAAGCACCAGTACTTGCTCGGTGCTCCCGACGGCGTCGACTACGAGGGCATCGTCGGGTACCCGCGCCACCCGGATGTGCCGGCCCAGGGCGTGTCCGAGATCGACGGACCCGACCACCACGACCTGCGGCGCGCGCTCAACGGCGAGTTCTCCCCCGCGGCGGTCGAGGCCCTGCGACCGCAGATGGAGGCCGTCGCGACCTGGTTCCTCGACGAGATCGTCGAGCGGGGGAGCGGCGACCTCGTCCTCGACTTCACCTCGCCGGTGCCGTCGGTCCTCACGCTCCAGATGATGGGGCTGCCGGTGGAGAACTGGGCGCGCTACTCCGAGTTCTTCCACACGATGTCGGCCCAGCTCCCGGGGACGCCCGAGTACGACGAGGCGATGAGCCTCGCCCCGGCGATGATGGAGGAGCTGCTCGTCCACGCGTCGTACCGCCGCGAGCACCTCGGGAGCGACATCACGTCGCTCCTCCTCACGATGGAGCGCGCGAGCGGACCGCTCACCGACGAGCAGGTCGGCAACGTGATGTTCAACCTCGTCGCCGGCGGCATCGACACCACCACGTCGCTCGTGTCGCAGGCGTTGCACCACCTGGGCACCCACCCCGAGGCCCGGCAGCGCCTGATCGACGAGCCCGAGCTGATGCCGCTCGCGATCGAGGAGTACCTCCGCTACTTCTGCCCGAGCGAGTCGCTCACCCGGACCGCCGCACGCGACGTCGAGCTCAACGGTCAGCAGATCGAGAAGGGCGATCGGCTCTGGGTGAGCTGGATCGGGGCGAATCGCGACCCTCGGGCGTTCGACCGGGCCGACGAGATCCTGATCGACCGTGATCCCAATCACCACCTCGCCTTCGGGCTCGGCGGCCATCGCTGCATCGGCATGCACCTGGCCCGCACGGAGACCGAGGTCATGCTGCGCGAGGTGCTCACCCGGATCCCCGACTTCGAGATCGACCTCGAGCGCTACGTGCCGTACCCCGCCAACATGATGATGAACGGCGTCACCACCATGCCGGCGACGTTCACGCCCGGCCCACGCGTCGGCCCGGCCGCACCGCCCTTCTCGTGACCGCCGGGTCCGGCCCCGCCACCGTCGTCCTCGTGCACGGCGCGTTCCACGGCGCCTGGTGCTGGGACCGCGTCGTCCCGCTCCTCGAGGCCGCGGGCGTGCCGGTCGTGGCTGTGGACCTGCCCGGCCACGGGCCCGACGGCGGCCCGCCCGGCGATCTCCACGCGCACGCCGACTGGCTGCGCGGGTTCCTCGCGTCGCTCCCGGGCCCGGTGGTGCTCGTCGGCCACTCGTACGGGGGCGCGGTGATCACCGACGCCGCGGCCGGCGTCCCCGCGGTCCGGCGGCTCGTCTACCTCTGCGCGATCGTGCCCGACGCCGGCGAGACGATGACCACGGTGATGCCCGACCGCGCGGCGGGCGGCGACCGCGCCAGCCTCGTGTCCGAGGCGATGCGCGTCGACGGCGACGGCAACCTCGTGGTCGATCCCGAGGGCGCGGTGGCCGCGCTGTACGGCGACTGCGGGCCCGACGACGTCGAGTTCGCGCTCGCGCGGCTGTGCCCGCAGAGCGCGGCGAGCTTCGGCCAGCCCGTGCGCGCCGCGGCATGGCGCACGATCCCGAGCACCTACGTGATCTGCCACGAAGACCGTGCCGTCAGCCTCGGGTTCCAGCGCGTGCTCGCCACCCGCACCACCGACACCGTGGAGCTGGCCACGAGCCACTCGCCGTTCTTCTCCCAGCCCCAGCGCGTCGCCGACCTGTTCGCCGACCTCGCCCGCGGCTGATCCCCCGAGGCCGGAGGAGCCGCATCGTGACGACTCGCACGCCGCCCGCGCCGACCGACGCCGTTGCGCGCATCCGCGCCGAGCTCGACCACCCGATCGTCGACGGCGACGGCCATCTGGTGGAGATCGTGCCGCTGGTCGTGGAGCTCGTGGGCGACCTCGCCGGCGCCGACACCGCGGCGCGGTTCTCCCGCTATCTCGGGACGATGTTCGGGCCCGGCAGCGGGTACACCCCGGTGCGGACCCCGTTCTGGGGATCGCCCGGGCCCACGCTCGACCGGCTCACGACCGCGCTCCCCGCGCTGATGTACGAGCGGCTCGGCGCGCTCGGCATCGACTTCGGGCTCCTGTACCCGGGTGTGGCGCTGCCGGTGATGGGCTGTCCCGACACCGAGCTGCGCCAGGTCGCGGCCCGCGCGCTGAACACGTACTACGCCGAGCTGTACGGCCCGTACGCGGATCGCCTCACGCCCACCGCGGTCATCCCGATGTTCACCCCCGAGGAGGCCATCGCCGAGCTCGACCACGCGGTCGGCACGCTCGGGCTGAAGTCGGTGGTGATGACCGGCGTGATCCCGCGCCGGCGGGCCGACGGCACCGAGGGCTGGATCGACACCCTCGGCCACGACTCCGACTTCGACTACGACCCGTTGTGGGCTCGGTGCCAGGCCCTCGGCGTGGTGCCGGCGTTCCACGGCATCGGCTTCGGCTGGGGCTCGCGCACCTCGCGCACCAACTACGTGTACAACCACCTCGGCAACTTCGCCGCGGCGCAGGAGGCGGTGTGCCGCTCCCTCGTCATGGGCGGGGTCACCACCCGGTTCCCCGACCTGCGCTTCGCGTTCCTCGAAGGCGGGGTCACCTGGGGTTGCCAGCTCCACGCCGACCTCATCGGCCATTGGGCCAAGCGCAGCGGCGAGGCGATCCTCGCGAACGACCCGGCCAACCTCGACGTCGAGCTCGCCGACCGGCTGATCGACGACTGGGCCACCGGCCGCCTGGCCGACCGGGCCGAGGTGGTGCGCGCGTCGATGCGGGTCAACCCGAGCGCGGCCGTCGACCGGTCGACGATCGACGAGTTCGCCGAGTCGGGCATCGAGGGGCCGGCGGACATCACCCGGATCTTCGCCCAGCAGCTGTTCTTCGGGTGCGAGGCCGACGACCCGCTCAACTCGCTCGCGTTCTCGGCGCTGCTGCCGCACGGCGCGCGGCTCAACGCGTTCTTCGGGTCCGACATCGGCCACTGGGACGTGCCCGACATGACCGACGTGCTGCCCGATGCGTGGGAGGCGGTCGAGGAGGGGCACCTCACCCGCACCGACTTCCGTGACTTCACCTTCGCCAACGTGGTGCGCATGTTCACGGACATGAACCCGGCGTTCTTCTCCGGCACGGCGATCGAGTCGTCGATTCCCGCACGCACCCGATGAGCGACGACCTCGCGGCGAGTTCGGGCAGCTAGACGAACGCGTACGCGACGATCGCGCCCACGAAGAGGCCGATGCCGAGCCCCGCGGTGACGTCGAGCGGGTTGTGGGCGCCCACGTACACCCGGCCGAGCATCACGCACAGCGTGAGCACGAATGGGATCCAGCTCCACTGGATCGGGACCTCCACCGAGACGACGCACGCGATTGCCGCGGCGAGGATCACGTGCCCGGAGGGGAAGCTCGGTCCCGCCTCGGGCACGTCGCGGCCGCGCCGGACCGCGCCGGGCACGCTCGTGCCCGGGCGTTGCCGGGCGGGGAGCAGCGGGACCGTCCAGTGCCGGACCGCCCGCTCGGCCACGAGCTTCAGCCCGGCGGCGAACAGGGCTGCCAGGGCCATGGTCCAGCTCTCGAAGTGCCAGGCGACGCCCAGCCCGACGGCGGTGCCCACCACGAGGTTGCCGAACTGCATCGGCAGCCACAGCGGCCAGTAGAGCCACGCGGGCAGGCCGTTCACCGCGAGGAACACCCAGCGCTCGCGCGCCGGGATCTCCGACCGACGTGCTCCTTCGACCGACACCACCACCACTGCGGCACCGAAGGTCGCGACGACGATTGCCAGCCAGAGCATCAGGGCGAACGTAGTCTCACGCGGTGGTCGGACCTTCTGTTCGCGTGACGTGGGCACCCAGTGACGTGCTCCGGCTGATCGTCTCGGGGGTCGTGCTGCTCGTCACGGTGATCCTCGGCGTGCTGTTCCACGACGGCATCACCGAGTTCCTCTCCGATCTGCTGCGCGGCCTCGACGCGCTCCCCGAGTGGCTGGTCACCGCGCTGGTGCTGATCGCGGAGCTGCTCGCGGTCGTGCTCATCGGCGGAGGGCTGGTGGTGTCGATCGTCCGGCGCCAGTGGCGGTTCCTGGCCGCGATCGTGATCGCCGCCGCCGTCGCGGTGCTGCTGTTCGTCGTGCTCCAGCCGCTCACCGACGGCGGGTCGCCGAGCGTGACCGACCTGAACCGGTCGCTCACCCCGGTCGACCCCGACGCGCTGCCGAGCAGCGTGGCGGTGGTGACGGCCGTGGTCGCCGCGGCGGCGCCGTGGGTGTCCCGGCGGTGGCGCCGGGCCGCGTGGACCCTCGTGGTCGTCGTCGCGGTGGTCTGGTTCATCGGCTCGCCGATCGAGTTCGACGTCGTGATCGCGCTGCTGTGCGGCTGGTTCGCCGGGGCGCTCGCGGTGGCCGCGCTCGGCGCGCCGTCCCAGCGTCCGACCCAGGAGGCGATCGAGGCCGGCCTGGCCGCGGTCGGGGTGCCGCTCGCCGACCTCCGCCGGGCCGACGTCGACGCGCGTGGCTCGTCGCCCTACTTCGGCACCGCGGTCGACGGCACGCCGCTCTTCGTGAAGGCATTGGGCGAGGACGAGCGCAGCGCCGACCTGATGTTCCGGGTCTACCGGAAGATCGCGCCGCGCGACCTCGGCGACGAGAAGGCCTTCTCCTCGCTGCGACGCGCGGTCGAGCACGAGGCCCTCGTCGCGCTCGCGGTGCGCGACCTCGGAGTGCGCACGCCGCGCTTCGTCGCGTTCGCCTCCGCGGTACCCAACGGGTTCGTGCTCGCGTACGAGCAGATCGCGGGGAAGTCGTTCGACCGGGTCCCGCTCGAGCAGATGACCGACGACGCCCTGGCCGGGATCTGGGCCGAGGTCGCGGTCATGCGCGCCCACCGCGTGGCCCACCGCGACCTCCGGCTGGCCAACGTGTTCCTCGCCGACGACGGCCAGGCCTGGATCATCGACTTCGGCTTCAGCGAGCTCGCCGCGTCGGACCTCCTCTTGAACACCGACGTCGCCGAGCTGCTCGCCTCGTCCACCACGATGATCGGTCCGGAGCGGGCGATCGCGGTCGCGACCTCGGTCGTCGGGGCCGATGCCCTGGCCGCGGCCCGGTCCCGGCTCCAGCTCGGCATGCTCAGCGGCGCCACCCGCACCGCGATGAAGGCGAACCCCGGCCTGCTCGACGACCTGCGGGCCCGACTGGAACCCGCAGCGGTCGATCGGTCAGCCTGACGGGATGCCGACCCCTGCACCTGCGCCCGAGCACAACCCGCACGAAGGGCTGCCGTTCACCGACGACGACGCCACCATCGCCGCCGCGCTCGAGGACGTGAGCATCCCCGCGCTGATGTGCTCGATGGTGCACCTGACCGGCGACCCCGAGTGGGTCCGCGGCGACATCAAGCCCGCGGGGCTGTTCCTCAACGAGTACCAGGGCTACCTGGACGAGGACACCAAGGCCGAGGCGCGCCGCCGGGCGCTGCCGAAGATCATCGACTTCCGCGACAACGGCTGCGTGCTGCCGCCTCCTCCGTCGCGCGAGGTGCTGCACGAGATGATGTGCTACCTCGCGTGCGCGGACGTCGACGCGGCGGTGGAGCCGATGTTCGTCGACGACCTCCACCTCGACGGCGCGGACTCCGGCGCGATCACCTGGGGTGACGCCGTTCCCGCCGACGTGAAGGCCGACGCGCCGGTCGTGGTGATCGGCTGCGGCGAGGCCGGGCTCCTCGCCGGGATCCGACTCCAGGAGGCCGGGCTGCCGTTCACGATCGTCGAGAAGAACGCGGGGCCGGGCGGCACGTGGTGGGAGAACCGCTATCCCGGCGCGCGCGTCGACGTCGGCAGCCACTTCTACTGCTACTCGTTCGAGCCGGCCGACCACTGGACCGAGTACTTCTCGCAGCAGTCGGAGCTCCAGGAGTACTTCGTGCGCGTGATGGATCATCACGGGCTCCGCGCGAACATCCGGTTCGAGACGGAGGTGACCGCGGCCACGTACGACGAGGCGACGGCGCGCTGGTCGGTCGAGGTGCGCACCGCCGACGGCGCCACCGAGACCCTCGACGCGCGCTTCGTGGTCAGCGCGGTCGGTTCGCTCAACCGGCCGAAGCTGCCCGACATCCCGGGCATGGACGACTTCGCGGGCCCGTCGTTCCACTCCGCGCGCTGGGACCACTCGGTCGACTACCGCGGGAAGCGGTTCGCGATGATCGGTGCGGGGGCGAGCGGGTTCCAGATCGCACCCACGATCGCCGACGACGTCGCGCAGCTCACGGTCTTCCAGCGCACCGCGCAGTGGATGTTCCCCAACCCGAACTACCACCTGCCGGTGCCGCAGGGCGACAAGTGGGCGATGCGCCACCTGCCGTTCTACGGCCGGTGGTTCCGCTTCCTCACGTTCTATCCCGGCGCCGGGCTCACGATCGAGGGCTCGCGCGTCGACCCCGGCTACGACGACGGCAGCGGCCTCGCGGTCAGCCCCGGCAACGAGACGACGCGCCAGATGTTCACGAGCTGGATCGAGAGCCAGATCGGCGACGACCCGGAGCTGTTGGCCAAGGTGGTGCCCGACTACCCGGCCACGGGCAAGCGCACCCTCCAGGACAACGGGTCGTGGCTGACCTGCCTGAAGAAGGACGACGTCGAGCTCGTGCGCACGCCCATCGCGCGCGTCGTGGCCGACGGCGTGGTGACCGAGGACGGCACGCACCACCCGGCCGACGTGATCTGCTACGCCACCGGCTTCCGGCACACCGAGTACCTGTGGCCGATGGAGGTGATCGGGCGCGGCGGGCGCAGGCTCCACGAGCAGTGGGACGACCGGCCGTCGGCGTACCTCGGGATCACCATCCCGAGCTTCCCGAACCTGTTCTGCGTGTACGGGCCGGGCACCAACCTCGCGCACGGCGGCAGCCTGATCTTCCAGTCGGAGTGCCAGATCAACTACCTGATGGACGCGATCGGGCAGACGCTCACCGGTGGCCACCACTCGGTGGAGGTGCGCCAGGACGCGCACGACCGCTACGTGCAGCACTACCGGTCCGAGATCTCGCAGATGGTGTGGGCGCACCCGTCGGTGACGCACTCGCACTACAAGAACGCCCGCGGCGAGGTGTGGACCCTCTCGCCCTGGCCGATCCCCACGTACTGGACCTGGACCCGCGCCGCCGACCCGGCCGACTACACGTTCACCTGACCCGCACGTGGGTCAGGCGGGGGCTTCGACGGGGAGGACCTTCCGCTCCTTCGGGAGCGAGTGGTAGAGATCGGAAACCAGGTCGCGCTTGGTCGCCTGGTAGCCGGCGTCGTCCCAGAGGTTGCGGAACTGGTGGGGGTCCTCGTCGAGCCGGTAGAGCTCGCCCTCGGTGCCCTCGTAGTGGATCCCGCAGGGGTCGAGCACCTGCTCGCCCCACACCTGCTCGAGCCCGTTCGGCCGGCCGTCGGTGCTCTCCTCGTACGTGGTGCACAGCCAGCCGTCGCGCACGATCGACCGCATGTGCATGCCGACCCCGGGGAACTGCGAGTCCCACTCGCACAGCGCGCGCTCGTGCGTTCCGGCGTCGGGCGTGGTGGGGAGCGCGCGGCCCTGCATCCACTCGGCCGGCTCGATGCCGGCGATCGCGCAGAACGTGGGCGCGAGGTCGACCTGGCCGACCGGGTCGTGGATCTCGGCGGGCGCGACGCCGGCGGACGGCGCGGGCTTCCACACGAAGGGGAGCCGCATCAGCGAGTCGGTGTGGTACGGCCCCTTGTAGAGGAGGCCGTAGTCGCCCTGGAGCTCGCCGTGGTCGGTGGTGAAGATGACGTCGGTGTCGTCGGCCCAGCCGCGCGCCGCGATCGCGGCGAGGACACGGCCGGTCGCCTCGTCGATCAGCTCGTTCATCACGTGGACGCGTGCGTTCACCTCACGGATCTGGTCATCGGTCAGCGTTCCGGGGCGGAACACCAGCGGCCCGCCCTCGCCGTTGAGGAACCGCCCCTCCCACCAGGCGAGCCAGTGCGCGGGCTTCTGCGCGAGCACGGCGCGGATCGCGTCGGGGGAGCCGGGGTGACCGGGCGGGAGGTCGAGGCTGCGCCAGTCGACGCGGTGCATCTCCTCCTCGGGCGGGTCCCACGGATGGTGGGGGTCGGGGAAGCTGAGCCAGCAGAACCAGTCGTCGTCGGCGGCCAGCGAGTCGAGCCACTCGACGGTGCGATCGGCCACCCAGTCGGTGTGGTACCAGCCGCGCGGGATGCGGTTGTGCTTCGTCTCGGGCGCCATCGTGTCGCCGCCGGGGACCGCGCCGAGGAGCGGCGCGAAGCTCTCGAGGTGCTCGGGGTGGTTGGCCTCGAGCCAACGGCCGTAGTGCTGGATCGACCGGCCGCGGAACGCCGCGACGTGCGCGGCCTGGATCGAGTGCTCGAAGCCGCGCCACGGACCGGTGTCGCCGCGCATCCAGCGTGCGTTCTCCTCCCAGCGGCCCTTCGGGTCGAACGCGGGCTCGAAGTGGGCCTTGCCGACGAGCGCGGTGCGGTACCCGGCCTGCTCGTGGAGGTACGCGGCCACGCTCGGCGCGTCGGTGGGCAACGCGATGCCGTTGGCGACCACGCCGTGGGTGCGCACGTACTGCCCGGTGAGCATGGTGCAGCGCGCGGGCATGCACACGGTGTTCTGGTTGTAGGCCCGCCGGTAGCTGATGCCCTCGGCGGCGAGGCCGTCGACCACCGGGGTGCGGGCGATGGTGCCGCCGTTGCAGCCCAAGGCGTCGTAGCGCTGCTGGTCGGTGGTGACGAAGAGGATCTTGCGGCCCACGGGCGCAGTCTGGGCGCGTGCGCGATGCTCTGTCGAACCTGGGAGGACATCCGTGCCGCATTCCGACCGCGACCTCGAACACCACGTCGACCCGACCGACGAGCAGATCGCTGCGTTCGCCGGAGCCGACCTCGACACGCCGATCGTGATGCTCAACCTCAACCGCTACCGCGACCGCGCGCAGTACGAGAACCCGGGACCGGGTGACGACCTGTCCGGCCGCGAGGCATACCTGCGCTACGGCGAGGTCGCGTTGCGGGCGATGACCGAGGTGGGCGCGCAGATCCTGTGGATGGCACCGGCAGAGCAGGTGTTCGCGGGTTGCGAGCACGACACGTACGACGAGGCGCTCGCCGTCTGGTACCCGAGCCGCGGCGCGTTCTTGTCGATGGTGTCGCTGCCGTGGTACCGGGAGGCGCTCGTGCACCGCCGCGCGGCGCTCGAGCACGCGACGATCATCGCCACGACCGGCCCGCCCACCCCTTCGCTCACCCGCCCCGCCGCGGCGGGCTAGGAGGACGACGATGGCGAAGATCGAGTTCAGCAGCGCCGAGGCGCCGTTCCGCCGCATCGGCGACATCGCGCCCGCGGAGCTGGCGGCGAAGCTGTCCGAGGGCGAGCTCGCGGGCGAGACGCGGTCCCACCACCCCGGCGCCGACGACCGGCTCCAGATGTTCGAGGTGCGGGCCCCCGCCGGAGCGGCGTTCAACCCGCACTCCCACGACGAGGACGAGATCATCCTGGTGGTGGAGGGCGAGCTGCATGCCGGCAGCCAGGTGCTGACGCCGGGGGAGAGCATGTACGTGCCCGGCGGCACCGTCTACGCGTTCCGTGCCGGGCCCGAGGGCCTGCGCTTCTTCAACTTCCGCCCCCGCATCGACGTCACCTACCGGACCCCGGCCGAGACCCGCACCCGCGCCGGTTGAGCCGGCGACCGCTGCGTTCCCGGCCTCAGTCGTGTCACCGGTCGATCCACCTCGGCCGGGGCACAATGACGGGATGTCCCTTCGTCTGAACCGCAGTTCCGTCCGGTCGTTCCCGCTCCTCGTCGTCGTTGCCGCGCTGGTGCTCGGCGCGTTCGTGGCTGCGCCCGCGGGCGCGGCGAAGGGCGGGCCGCCGAAGCTGAAGGATCCGAGCGCCACCGGTCGCGAGCTCTCGACCCGGTTCCTCACCATCCTCCAGCGGGGCGACAAGGCCGCGCTCGCCAAGTTCCTCGACCCCGCGTTCCAGCTCCAGCGGGCCGACGGCACCGGCGTCAACAAGGCCGAGTACGTGGCGAAGCCCGCCCTGGTCGGCAAGTTCGTGCTCGGCGACAAGGTCATCGCCGCGCAGAACGGCGACATCCTCTCCGTGCGCTGGGCCCTGAAGAGCGACATCACCGTCGGCGGCCAGCCGTACAGCAACGTGGAGACGCCGCGGATCAGCACGTACCACTGGTACAAGAACGGCTGGCGGCTCGCCGCGCACGCGAACTTCAACCGCCCGGCGTGACCTTCACCGACTGGCTCCGCAAGCAGACGCGCCGGCGCGACGCCGTGGGCGACCTCGCGCGCGACACCCGGGCCGACCTCCACTGGCCGCCTCCGGGCAAGCCGAGCCGGTCGCGCTACCGCGGCTATCTCGTGCAGCTGGGCGCGATCCCCGCGGCGCTCGACGCGCTCGACCTCGCCTGGGAGGAGTGGGATGCGCAGCGCCGCGCCGGGAAGCCCTGACTCCCGCTCCCCCTCCCGCTGACCGCGGGCGCGCAGGTACCTTCGGCTGCATGCCGGCGACGCTGCGAGCCCGGGGCGTCACCTTCGCCTACGGCCCCCACACCGTGCTCGACGGCGTGGACCTCACCGTCTCGCCCGGGATGCGTCTCGGCGTGCTCGGGCCCAACGGCTCGGGGAAGTCCACGCTGCTCGGCGTGCTCGCGGGCCGGCTCCGGCCCGAGGCAGGGTCGGTGGAGACGCTGCCGCCCTCGGCGACGGTCGGCGAGCTGCGCCAAGAGCCCGAGCGGCGCCCGGGCGAGACCGTCTCCGCCTACCTCGCCCGCCGGACCGGCGTGGCCGAGGCCCAGGCCACGCTCGACGCCGCCACCGCGGCGCTCGCAACAGGAGCCGAGGACGCCGACGACCGCTACAGCGATGCACTCGAGCGCTGGCTCGCCCTCGGGGCGGCCGACTTCGACGCCCGCGCGGCCGAGGTGGTGCAGACCCTCGGCCTCGCGGCGGGTGCGCTCCTCGACGCCGGGATGACCACGCTGTCGGGCGGGCAGGCCGCGCGGGTCGGCCTCGCCGCGGTGCTGCTGTCGCGCTTCGACGTGCTGCTCCTCGACGAGCCGACGAACGACCTCGACTTCGACGGCCTCGACCAGCTCGAGCGGTTCGCGCTCGGGTTCACCGGCCCGCTCGTGGTGGTCAGCCACGACCGCGCGTTCCTCGACCGTGTGGTCACCGACGTCGCCGATCTCGACGAGCACGACCACACCATCTCGGTGTTCTCCGGCGGCTACGCCGCGTACCTCCACGAGCGCGACGTGGTGCGCCGGCGCCAGGAGGAGGCGTTCGGGGAGTACCAGGGTCAGAAGTCCGACCTGTTGGCCCGGGCCCAGCGCGAGCGCGAGTGGGCGCACCGCGGGGTCACCAAGGAGAAGAGGAACCCGAAGGACAACGACCGCGCCGCGCGAGGGTTCCGCAAGGAGCAGACCGAGCAGCTCGCGTCACGCGCCCGGCGCAGCGAGCGCGCGATCGAGCGGCTCGAGGTGGTCGACAAGCCGTGGGAGGCGTGGGAGCTCCGCTTCACGATCGCCACCGCGCCGCGCGCCGGCGCGGTGGTGGCCCGTCTCGACGACGCGGTCGTCGCCCACGACCGCTTCCGGCTCGGCCCGGTGAGCCTCGAGATCGGCTGGGGCGAGACGGTCGGCATCGTCGGCCCCAACGGCGCGGGCAAGACCACGCTGCTCAACGCGCTGCTCGGCCGCACCCCGCTCGACGCAGGCACGCAGTGGCTCGGTCCGGGCGTGGTGGTCGGCGAGATCGACCAGGCCCGGGGCAAGTTCGCGGGCGGTGACGCGCTCGTCGACGCGTTCATCGCGGCCACCGGCGTGACGCTGAGCGAGGCCCGCGGCGTGCTGGCGAAGTTCGGCCTCGGCGCGGTGCACGTGCAGAAGCCCGCCGCGATGTTGTCGCCGGGCGAGCGCACCCGTGCCGCGCTCGCGCTGCTCCAGATCGCGGGGGTCAACACGCTGGTGCTCGACGAGCCGACGAACCACCTCGACCTGCCCGCGATCGAGCAGCTCGAGGCGGCGCTCGGGGCGTTCCCCGGCACGGTGCTGCTCGTCACCCACGACCGTCGCCTGCTCGACGCCGTGCCCTTCACCCGCATCCTGCGCGTGGAGGGCGGCACGGTGACGGAAGTGGACGTCGCCGCCCGTGGGGAGTGATGATCC
>JBAZYX010000017.1:0-47132 GCA_041659105.1 Acidimicrobiia bacterium | reverse complement strand
GTGTCACCGAGTCGTAGGTCATGCCGTTGGCGTTCGCGTACGGCAGCTCGTCGTGGCGGAGCAGGTTGCGCCGACGAAGCTCAACCGGGTCGATGCCCATCCGGCGCGCCGCGATGTCGAGCATCATCTCGCGGGCGAGCGACTCGAACTGCCACGGGCCCCGGTACGCGGTGCGCCCGACCGTGTTGGTGAACAGGCAGGTGGTGGAGAACGTGGCAGCCGGGACGCGGTAGGGGCCGGGGAACAGCATCCCCGCGGCCGCGCCGGTCCCCACCGGCCAGGGGATCGGGTACGCGCCGACGTCGATCACGTGGTCGACGTGCGCGGCGAGGATGGTGCCGTCGTCGGCGAACGCGAAGCGGGCGTCGCCGTGCTCGTGGCGGGCCTGGCCTGCGCTCATCAGGTTCTCGCGCCGGTCCTCGACCCACTTGAGCGCCGCGGGCACCTTGCGCGCCGCGAGCATGATGCACATCTCCTCACGCGACACGTTGACCTTCTGGCCGAACCCGCCGCCGGTGTCGCGCATGATCACCCGGATCCGGGACTCGGCGAGGCCGAGGAGACGAGCGCAGTACGACCGGACCTCGTGTGGAGCCTGGGTCGCGGACCAGATGGTGAGCTCGCCGCTCGCGGGCGTCCACTCCGCCACGATGCCGCGCGTCTCCATGGGCACCGCGGCGTAGGCCTGCTGGGCGATGGTCTCGCGCACGACGAGCGCGGCGGCCGCGAACGCCTCCTCGTCGGGGGGTCGGAACGCGAGCCGGCCCACGACGTTGCCCGCGTAGCCGTCGTGCACGAGCGCGTCGGCCTGCTCGGCGTCGCGGTAGTCGACCACCGGGGTGAGGGGCTCGAAGTCGACGTCCACGAGCTCGGCGGCGTCCTCGGCCACGGCCCGGCTCTGCGCGACGACGAGCGCCACCGGGTCACCCGCGAAGCGGGCCTCTCCCTCGGCGAGCGGAGGCAGGGGCGTCGTCGGCAGGTTCTTGCCCATCATCGTGAACCACTGCTCGCGCACGTCGGGATTGAGATCGGCGGCGGTGAACACCGCCCGCACCCCGGGGAGCGCGACGGCGGCCGACGCGTCGACGCCCCGAATGTGGGCCCGGGCGAACGGGCTGCGCACGAAGCAGGCGTGCAGCATCCCGGGTCGGGAGATGTCGTCGACGAACGTTCCCCGCCCGGTGAGAAGGCGGGCGTCCTCGACGCGGGCGATGCGTTGGCCGGCGTAGCGGGTTGCGGTCATCGGTCGGCGGCTACCGCCCGAGGAACCGGTCGACGTTGGCGCGCAGGTCGGCGGTGTCGAACGATTCCGACTCCGCGGCCATCGCGAAGTCGATGGTCGCGAGCACGGCGTGCTCGAGGTGCAGGTTCAGCACCCGCTTCGTCGCCTCGACGGCCTGCTGGGGGAGCTCGGCGATCTTGCGGGCCGCAGCGATCGCGGCGTCGAGCACCTCGCCGTCGGGGACGACGTGGTTGGCGAGGCCGATCTCGGCCGCGCGCTGCGCCGAGATGCGGTCGCCGGTGAACGCGTACTCCTTCGCGAGCAGGAGGCTGGTGTGCAGCGGCCACGTGAGCGGACCGCCGTCGGCGGCGACGAGGCCGACGGTCACGTGCGGGTCGGAGAGGAACGCCGACTCGGCCATGTAGACGACGTCCGACAGCGCGATCACGCTGCACCCGAGGCCGACCGCGGGCCCGTTCACCGCGGCGACGACCGGTACCCGACACCGGATCATGTTGACCACGAGGTCGCGGCCCTCGGCGATCGTGTCGCGGCGGAGCGCCTTGTCGTTGATCATCCCGTCGAGGAGATCGAAGTCGCCGCCGGCGGAGAAGGCCCGGCCCTCACCGGTGATCACCGCGACCCGCGCGTCGGCATCGGCGCTCAGCTGGGGGAACACCTGGGTGAGCCCGAAGTGGAGCTCGGGGTTGATCGCGTTGAGCTGCTCGGGCCGCGACAGGCGGATGATGCGGATCGGGCCGTCGGCCTCGACGCGGATCACGTCGGGGAGGTCGTAGGTCATCAGGAAGTCCTTCAGCTGGTCGGGAGACCGAGGATGCGGGTGGCGATGATGTTCTTCTGGATCTGCGATGTGCCACCCATGACGCTCTGGGCGCGGCTGTAGAGGTACGTCTTGAGGGCCACGTCCTCGGTGTCGACCACCGCGCGGGGGCCCGCCACGGAGAGGGCGGCGGTCCCGACGGTCTGCTCGACCCAGGTCATCAGCAGCTTGTCGATGGAGCCGCCGGGCCCGTGGTCGACGCCGTCGAGCCGCTCCGACAGCCGCCGGCACACGTGCAGCCGCAGCATCTCGGTCTGGACGTGGGCCCAGGCGACGGCCTCGTGCTGGTCGTGGCGGAATGCCCCGGGGTCGGCCCGCACCTCGGCCTCGAGCCCCTTGACCGTCTTCGCGTAGCGGGCCACGTAGCCGAGCTCGCCGGGTTCGCGCTCGTGGCTCACGATCGTCATGGCCAGGCGCCAACCCTCGCCGGGCTCGCCGATCATGTTGTCGGCCTTCACCCGGGCGCCGTCGAACAGCACCTGACCGAACTCCTTGGTGACGCCGTTGATCATCATGAGCGGCCGCTGCTCGACCCCGGGCTGGTCCATCGGGACCGCGAAGGCCGAGAGCCCCTTGTGCTTGGGCACGTCGGGATCGGTGCGGGCGAGCAGGATGCACCAGTCGGCGACGTCGGAGTAGCTCGTCCAGATCTTGTGGCCGTCGATCACGAACTCGTCGCCGTCGCGGACCGCGGTGGTGCGCAGCGCCGCGAGGTCGGACCCCGCGTCGGGCTCGCTGAAGCCCTGGCACCAGCGCTCCTGTCCGCTGATCAGACCCGGCAGGAAGCGGTCCTTGATGGACTCGCTGCCGTGGGTGGAGATGCCCTGGACGAGGTAGCCGAGGCTCGGTCGGGGCGGCGCACCCGCCGCCGCCATCTCCTCGTCGAGGATCACGTCGAACACGGTGGGCAGGTCGTGGCCGCCGTAGCGCGCCGGCCAGCTCAGCCCGAAGAACCCGGCGTCGTAGAGCGCGATGTGCCACTCCGCCTGTCGGGCCCAGTACTCGTCGTCGGTGGACGACGCGGGGAGGCCGGGGTTGTTGGCGGCGAGCCAGGCGCGCAGGCGCGCCCGGAACTCGGCCTCGGCCGGCGAGTCACGAAAGTCCACTGGCGACCCCCGTGGTCGCGCCGAGCCGCGTCCGTTGCAGCTCGCGCAGCTGCACGCCGTCGTCGCCGAACCACTGCGAGGACAGCAGCGCCCGACGCAGGTACACGTGGGCGATGCATTCCCACGTGTTGCCGATGCCCCCGTGCACCTGCACCGCGGTCTCGCACACGGTGCGCGCCGCGCGGGTCGCGTACGCCTTCGCGACGCGACCCGCGTCGAGCGCGTCCTCTGGGGGGAGGTTGTCGACCGCCCAGGACGCGTGGAGCGCGACGCTGAGCGAGCCTTCCATCAGGCAGTGGGCCTCGGCGAGCAGGTGCTGCACCGCCTGGAACGAGCCCACCGGGACGCCGTACTGCCGGCGCTCGGCGGCGTACGCGACGGTCACGTCGAGGACGCCCCGCATCACGCCGACGAGGTCGGCGGTGGTGAGCGCGAGGCCGAGCGTGGACCACTGCGCGAGGTCGTCGGCCGTGAGCCGCCGGGACTGGCCGCCCACCTCGGTGACCGGGGCGCCCGCCGGGATCGTGCGGACGGCCCGGGTGAGGTCGGTGCCGGGCGTGGCCGCCGGGTCGCCCGCGCTCGGGATCCGGGCGAGGCTGAAGCCGTCGCCGTCGGCGACGAGGACGAACGCGGGGTCGGTGCCCGTGGGGTCGGGGTCGACGGCGAAGAGGGGAGTGGTGGTGACGCCACCGGTGACGACCGCCGGCTCGATCAGCCCGGACGAGAACGCGACGACGGCACCGGCGCGGTCCACCCCGCCGGCGCGCCGGGCGAGATCGGCGGCGAGCACGGGGCCCGTGAAGGCGACGTCGGCCACGGTGCCCGCGAGCGCGTCGGCAATGATGGCTGCCTCCTCGCCGCCCGCCAGCGGGCCCCCGCCGCCGTCGTCGCGCAGCTCGAGCCAGCCGGCGGCGCGCACGGCGGCGGCCAGGCGGCCGCTGCGCACGGTGTCGTCGAGGTCTCCCACGCTCCCCGCGGCCAGCTCGCGGGCGAGCTGGCGGGCGGCGCGGCGGAGCTCGGCCTGTTCGGGAGTGTCCCGGGTGTCCACGGCGCAAGAACGTAGTTATTCAAGAATGAGAATGCAATACTCGGCCGCATGGATCAGACGCCGGATCACCCCGCGGATGCGGCCGGTCCCGTCCCGCTTCCCGCGGTCGCCGGCCTCGGGCTGCGTGGTCGAGACGTCGCTGCTGCGCACAGGCGCATATGTCCTGGGCTGGGACCTCGGGTTGCAGTCGTCGTTGGGGAAGGTGGCGCAGGGCGAGCCGCGCGAGGTGACCCAGACGCCGCTGATGAACTGCTCCCACACCGCCGACGACCGTTGGCTGTTCCTCACCTGCCTCGAAGCCGACCGGCACCTGCGCAACGTGCTCGTCGCGCTCGGTCGCGAGGACCTGTTCGACGACGAGCGCTGGGCGAGCGGCCGCACGCTGCGCAAGAACAGCCGCGACGTGATCACCGTGCTCGACGCCGAGTTCGCGGGCCGGACGTTGGCGGAGTGGGGCGAACGACTCGACGCGGCCGGGGGTGTGGTGGGCGGCGGTGCAGTCACCGGCCGACGTGCTCGCCGACGAGCAGGTGCGGGTGAACGACGGGATCGTGGAGGTGCCGTACCCCGGCGGCACCGGCTCGACCGAGAGCGTCAACGGCCCGATCACGTCCCGGGGCCGCTCCCGCCGCACCACCTCGATGGTGATCGGCGTGTCGTCCGGGTTGAGCCGCTCGAGGGTCTCGACGACGTCGAGGGTCTCGATGCCGGCGTCGGCGATCGCAGCACGAGCTGCCGCTCCGGTGCCGCCCGTCCCGCGGTCGGGTACCGTCGCGGCATGGACGTGCGTCGCCTCGCCGATGTCGAGCTCGCCGATGCGACCGGCGCGATGCGTCGCCTCGGCGACTTCTGGGCCGACCGACCGGTGATCGTCGTCTTCCTACGACATTTCGGCTGACTCCTCTGCCGCGAGCATGCTGCGCAGTTGCGCGAGCGGTACGACGAGATCCTGGGCCTCGGTGGTGACGTCATCGCGATTGGGACCGGCAACGTTCAGTACGCGGCGGCGTTCGTCGCCGACGAGCGGGTCCCGTTCCCGGTCCTGGTCGACGACGACGGCATGGCCGCACGAGCAGCCCAGGTGAAGCGGGTGAGCTTCCGCGTGCTCCTGTTCGACAAGCGCAGCCGCGCGGGTGCCCGTGCGGCGCACGCAGCCGGCCATCGGATCCACCGACCCGGCAAGCGCAGCAACCAGCTCGGCGCGACGTTTGTGGTCGGACCGGGGGACCGCGTGGCGTACGAGCACATCGATGAGCACACAGCCGACCACGCGCCGCTCGAACGCGTCATCGCCGCGCTGCAGAACGCGGCCGGCGCCGTCTCCTAGCCCTTGCTCCCCGGCGAGAGTCGTGGAGCGCGCACGTGCACAGGGCCGATCGGTGTGTGGCTCGGTTGCTCTCCGGTAGGGTTGCATCGGGACTGCGAACCGCGACGTGGGCAGGCAGGTCGGTGCGCCGGGGTTCGGGTCGCGCGAGTCGATGCTCGCCGTGGGTCGGGGGTGGACGATGAGGACCGAAGATTTCGGCGAGGTAGTTCAGGTTGCGGTCGAGGTGCTCGGGGCGACGCTGGAGCTGCGGGACGCGTACACGTCACGGCACCAGGAGCGCGTGGCCGAGCTCGCGTACGCACTCGCGGTCGAGCTCGGCCTGGATGCCGACGCGGCCAACGGTGTCGGGATTGCGGGGCGTGTGCACGACGTCGGCAAGCACGGCGTACCCGCCGAGCTGCTGATGGCTGCCCGCCCGCTGACCTCCGCTGAGACCGAGGTCGTCAGAGCCCACGTGGGGCTCGGTACGTCGATCCTCGCGAACATCCCGTTTCCGTGGCCGGTCGCGGAGATGGTGCTGCATCACCACGAACGACTGGACGGCTCCGGATATCCGTCCGGGCTCCGAGGCGACGACATCGGCCTCGGTGGTCGAATCGTGGGCGTCGCCGATGTCGTGGAGGCGATGTCTTCGCATCGGCCCTATCGGCCGGCGCCCGGCATTCCGACAGCCCTGTCGAAGCTCGAGGAGGAACGCGGTTCACGCTACGACCGCGACGTCGCCGACGCGTGCCTGCGCCTGTTCCGGCGTCGGGGCTTCGAGTTCACCCACGCGCCCGTCTGACCTCGGGGACGCGCGCCAGCAGCAGGGCTTCAGCACCTCGCGTTCATGGCGCCGACGAGATCAGCCGTCCGAGCGGTCCACTCCCGCGTCGTCGAGCTCGGAAGCGAGGTGCTCCGCCGGCCGCGCGAGCTCCCGGAGTGCCCGCCGCCCTCCTTCGCGGCGTTCTGGCTCGACCCGTTCGGGCTGACGCATCGGGCTATTCCGAGGGTCGGTGACTCCGTGATGAACTCGGTCGCGACGATGTGCCCAGACTCCAGCGCGATCTCCGAATCCGACTTGGCGCGCATCGCCCGCGACGCCAAGAAGCGTTGCCGCGGTCCGCGGCACGAGTCCAAGACCTGTTGCCTCAGGTCCATGAGCTCCAGCACGTCCGCGGGGATGTCGCCGGCCGTGTAGCTCGCCACATCCCGATCGCGGAACACCGGATCGAATGCGATTGCGTAGAGATCCACCACCTCGCTGGTGTGTCCGCCATCCGTGAGCCCTGCGGTGAACTGTTCGAGGACACCATGACAGAACGACCGCGGATTCTGATGCGCGTAGACCGTCAACACCCGCATGTCGGTCCGGCGGGCGGTCAGAGCCCGGAGGTATCCGTTGGACCCCGGCCCCGCTCGATCTCTCGTTGGATGTCGGCCTCGGTGATCGGATGACGGAAGTACACGTCCCACGCGTTCAACGTCAATCCGACGCCCCAGCCGAGCAGCACCCACGCCGGCCAGAAGTATCCCGCGCCGCTGATCGCCCAGATTCCGATCAGCATCGCGTTGACGACGACATAGGTGACCAGATGAGCGGTGAAGTCGCGCCGCTTCTCGAGCCGCTTTCGGGCGTGCTTTCGAAGTTCGTCGTCCGCATCCACGATCGCACTCCTCTTGGAGACTGCTCACCCTAGGCCGCCGCTTCCCGTCGATCAATGACAACCCGCGCGTGCTGGACGTACCGGGCACGGGGCTCCGTCTCGACGCGGAACGTCCGGTTCACGGACCACCGAAGCGGACCCGAAGCTCGTGCTTGAGCACCTTTCCGGTGGGGTTTCGGGGTAGCTCGGCGACGAGCTCGAGCTGCTCGGGCAGCTTCTGGGTCATGAGGCCTTCGGCACGCAGGTGCTCGATCATCTCCGCGAAGGTGAGTGGTTCGGACCGGTCGGCGTTGACGACCACGGCGCACACCCGCTCCCCGCTTGCGGGATCGGGGAGGCCGATCACCGCGACGTCGCCCACCTTGGGGTGGGTGTAGAGGTGGTTCTCGACCTCCTGGGCGCTGATGTTCTCGCCCTTGCGGATGATGATGTCCTTGACTCGGCCGGTGATGACGATGCAGCCGTCGGCGTCTTGGATCCCGAGGTCCCCGGTGTGCAGGAATCCGTCGGGGTCGAAGGCGTCGGCGTCGAGTGCAGCGTCGAGGTAGCCCTGGAAGAGCATCGGACCCTTGACGAGGAGCTCGCCTTCCTTGCCCGGTGCGGCGACCGAGCCATCGAGCGGGGCGATCTTCAGGGTCGCTCCGCGCACCGGACGCCCTTCGGTCGTGGCGAGCTTGTCGTCGGGATCGTGGAGGCGGTTCATGCAGAACACAGGGCATTCGGTCATGCCGTAGCCGGAGACGATTCCCGCCCCGCCCAGCTCGCGCTTCACTTCGTAGAAGAGCTCTGGTGGTTTGGGCATCCCACCACCGGGGAAGAGTCTTGCGCGAGGAAAGAGGGCCGTGTCGGGATCGGTTCGTTGCACGGCGAGGTACGCGAGGAAGAACGGGGTCCCGGCCCCGACGAGGGACACGCCTTCGCGTGCGAGGACCGGTATCGATGTCGTGGGGTCGAAGGCTTCGATGAGCACGGTGCCCGAACCGGTGGCCAGGCTCTCGATCAGCGAGAGGACGCCCCCGACGTGGGTGATGGGGAACACCACCGCGGCCACGTCGTCGTCGCGCATCTCGAGGCACTCGATCGCGCCGCGGGCAGCCGCGATGACACTGGCGTCGGTGTGGCGGGCGCCCTTGGGGTCGGCGGTGGTGCCGGACGTGTAGAAGACCCAGCGCGTCGTGCCGGGCGATGGTGCGACGAAGGGTGGGAGCGTGGTGGGGTCGCCTTCGGGGAGCCCGGTACCGCGGTCGCACACCAAGACCTTCATGTCGGGCTGCGCGGCCGCCAGCGTGCGTGCGATCGATGCGTATTCGTACCCGCGCCACGCCGAGGGCACGACGAAGACCGTCGGGGCGAACTGGCGGGTGATGAAGCGCATCTCGCGCTCGCGATAGATGGGCAGCATCGGGTTCTGGACCGCGCCGAGACGAGCGAGCGCGCCGATGAGAACCAGTGACTCGACCCAGCTCGGGAGCTGCCACGACACGTGCGAGCCCTCCCCGACGCCCCGTGCGGCCAGCCCTGCCGCGACGCGTTCGCACGCATCTCGATATTCGGCGAAGGTCAACCGGCGTCGCTCTTCGTCGATCGTGAGGACACGATCGGGTGTGGTCGCGGCTCGTTCGCGGACGAGATCCCAGAGATGATCGAGTTCGAGCACTCGGCCACCGTAGGCCGTCGGACGGCACCGATGCTCCGGAGGCAGTCGCCAGCCCGGGATCGGCGGGGGATCGTCGGGAAGAGGCGATGACGGCCCCTTCCTACCCTTGGACGTGCTCCCGCAACGCGCGCTTGTCGACCTTGCCACCCGGGCGCTGGGGGAGCGCGTCGACGATCTCGATCTGCTCGGGGAGCCGGCGCTTGGCCAACCCACGTGCAGTGCAGAACTCGGCAAGCTCGGCGAGGGTCGGCACCGTCGAGTCGGGAGCGATGACGATGCACGCGCAGGCCCGTTCGCCGGTGCGCGGGTCGGGCAGCGCGACGATCGCAACCTGGGCCACCGACGGGTGCTGCGCGAGAACTGTCTCCACTTCCTTGGCCGGGATCTTCTCGCCGTGGCGGATCACGACGTCCTTGGCGCGCCCGGTGATGGTGAGGTATCCGTCGGCGTCGATCGTGGCGAGGTCGCCGGTGCGCAGCCAGCCGTCGGCGGTGAAGGCGTCGGCGTCGAGCGCGCCGTCGAGGTAGCCGAGGAACAGCTCCGGGCCGATCGCCTCGACCTCGCCATCGGCGAGGCGGATCCGGTTCTCGCCGACTGGGCGGCCGTCGGTCTCGGCCCGCTTGTCGTCGGGTTCGCCGGGCCCGGCCGACGACGTGATGCTCGGGAACTCGGTGGAGCCGTAGCCGCGGCCGGTGCGCACCCCGAGGCGTTGCTGAGCGCGCCGGATCAGGTCAGGGGGCACGTCGGCGCCCCCGCAGGGGAACAGCCGGAACGACGACAGGTCGAAGCGCTCGAGGTCGGGATGGTCGGTGGCCCCCTGGAGGAACGGCGTGGCACCGCCCGAGAACGTGCCCCGCTCGCGCTCGATCGCGGCGAGGAACTCGGTCGGGTCCCAGCGGGCGAGCAGCACGCTGGTGGCGCCGAGGTACACGGGCAGCAGCACGCCGTAGATGAGCCCCGAGACGTGAGCGACGGGCGACGGCATCACGACACCTCGTCGTCGCGCAGGCCGTGGTACGCGGACTGCGCGGCGCACTCGACGAGCAGGGTGGCGTCGGAATGCAGCGCACCCTTGGGCTCGGCCGTCGAACCGGAGGTGTAGACGAGGAACCGAGGCACGTCGCGCGGCGCAGGCGGAGCGATGGGTGCCAGGTCGTCGGCCTCGTCGAAGCGGAGGAGCTCGTGGCTGGTCGCGTCGATGAACACGCGGCTGGCGGCCTGGCTGAGCACGAAATCGATCTCGCGTGGGCCGGCGATGGTCGCGATCGGGTTGTGCACCGCGCCGAGCCGGTCGACCGCGAGTGCGAGCACGAGTGCTTCGGCGCAGTTGGCGAGCTGTGACGACACCACGTCGCCGGTGCCCACACCCGTCCGCCCGAGCCGGGTCGCGACGCGGGCCACCCGGGCGTCGAGCTCGGAGTAGGTGAGCCGGGTGTGGCCCGCGACCACCGCGAGCTTGGTCGGTTGCCGTTGGGCGTGGGCGGCCAGGATCGTGGCGAAGGTCGTCATCGCGGGTCACACCAGGCCGATGGCGGTGGCGAGGCGGTCCTGGTGCCACGCCGTGCTGCCGTAGGTGAGCTCGTACGCCTTGATGCGACGAGTGAAGAGGTGCAGGTCGTGCTCGGTGGAGAAGCCGATCGCGCCGTGGACCTGGTGCGCGTGCATGGCGACGCGGCGGAGCGCGTCGTTCGCGTACGCCAGGGCGGAGGCGACCGCGAACTCGCGGTCGTCGCGCCGATCGAGGGCCCATGCGGCGCGACAGGCGAGCACCCGGCACGCGTCGACCTCGGCTCGCATGTCGGCGCACCGGTGCGCAACCGCCTGGAACGCGCCGATCGGTCGGCCGAACTGGTGGCGGTCCTTGGCGTGCTGCACCGTGAGTGCGAGCGCACGCTCGGCGACGCCGACTGTGTAGGCAAGCGAAGCGACCGCGAGGTGGTCGAGCGCGACTGGCACGCTGCCTGCGACGGGTCGCGAGGCCACCGCGGTGCACTCGAGCCGGTACACGGGATCGCCCCCGATGGCATCGTGGCGCGTGAGCGTGACGCCGGGCCCGGCGGGGTCGATCGCGACGAGACCGCTCGTCGTCGCCACGACCACCACACCGGCGCTCGCGGCGTAGGGCACGAGCACGAACGTGCCGGTGAGCATGTCGCCGCCCGCGGCCGCAGGGTCGGCCCACTCGTGGGGCGCGCCCGGAGCAAGTACGGCCAGGGTGAGCACCGCGTCGGGCGCGAGCTCCGCGGCCAGGTCGGGGAGCGCGGCACGCAGCGCGCCGGTGACGACGAGGGGAGAAGGGAGCGGGCCTCGGCCGAGCCTGTCGGCCACGAGCGCGAGTTCGAGCGGCTCGAGGTCGGTCCAGCCGAGGTCGGCCATCGTCGCCCATTGGGCGCGGTCATAGCCCGGCTCACCGGCTTCGAGGACCCGGACGGCCTGGGCGTCGACCGTCCGCGCCACGAAGTCACTCGCCGTGTCGACGAGAAGCTCCTGCTCGGGCGTGGGGGAGAGATCCATCCGGTCGCGCCCGTTCAGCCCGGCCGCGGGAGGCCGAGGCCGCGTTGGGCGACGATGTTCTTCTGCACCTCGAGGGTGCCCGCCGCCACGGTGGTCGGGATGTTGCGCAGCCAATGGCGGGTGGCCTCACCACCGAAGGGGGCATCGGGATCGGCGGCCCGCAGCTGCGCAGCGGGGCCGATGACCTCCATCACCACGTTGCCGGCGAGCTGCTCCACCACGGTGTTGTGCATCCGTGCGATCGACGCCTCGACCGTGGGAACCTCGCCCCGGGCTTGGATCGATATCGCCCGATAGCTGCAGAGGCGCGCCGCCTCGATGCGCGCGGCCAGGTCGGCGAGCAGGCGCCGCACGTCGGGGTCGCGTGAACGGCCGGTCTCGTTGGCGTAGGCCACGCCCAGCTCGAGCACCGCTGCGGCGCGCGCGTAGCGCGCGATTCCGGTGCGTTCGAAGGTGAGCCCAGTGGTGATGACGTCCCAGCCCTGGTTCTGCACGCCGAGCAGCTGGGCGCGTGGCACCACCACATCATCGAGGAACACCTCGTTGAACTCGTGGGGCCCAGCCATCGTGGGAATGGGACGCACGGTCACACCCGGCGTCGTCATGTCGAGCAGGAAGACGCTGATCCCCGCGTGCTTCGGGGCGTCGGGATCGGTGCGGGCAAGCAGCAGGCCCCAGTCGGCGGGCGCGTCGGCGTAGCTCGACCAGATCTTCTGGCCGTTCACGACGAAGTGGTCGCCCTCGTCACGCGCTCTCGTGTGGAGCGATGCGAGATCGGAGCCGGCGTCGGGTTCGGAGAACAGCTGGGTGAAGATCACCTTGCCGGCCGCCATGAGCGGGAGGAGCTGCGCGCGTTGGTCGGGCGTGCCGAAGCGCATGAGCAGGGGCCCGATGTAGTTGAGGTTCATGTATTGGGGACCGCGCGGTTCTTCGTGGGCCCACATCTCCTCGCGCAGGACGGTTTGCATCCAGGTGCTCGCCCCCTGGCCGCCGTGCTCCTCGGGCCAGGCCATCGTGAGCCAGCCGCGTTCGGCGAGCTTGGCGCAGATCTCGCGCGTGAGCGGCATCACCCGGTCGTCGTCCACGAACATGCCGCGCCACCAGGCCGGAAGCTCCTGCGCGAGGAACGCGCGCAGCTCGCTGCGGAAGGCATCCTCTTCGGGAGTGAACGCGAAGTCCATCGCCCGCTCCGAGATCTCGCAGCCCTAGCGGTCGGAGCGGACGATGCCGCCGTCGACCGTGAAGCACCCGCCAGTGATCCACGACCCCCGCTCGGAGCACAGCAGGGCGGCGAGTCCGGCGACGTCAGACGGCTCGCCGAGGCGCCCCGCGGGAATCGGTCTCCTCTGCAAGGTTCGGGCCATCACCTCGTCGACGCTGAGCCCGGTCTCGGCGGCCGACTTCTGCGCGGCCTGGTCGATGGCTTCGCTACGGATCAGTCCCGGCACGATGCAGTTGGTGAGCACCCCGTCGGACGAGAAGGCATTGGCGAGGTTCTTCGAGTAGTTGATGAGCCCGGCCTTGGCCGCGGCGTACGCAGCGAAGTACGGGTCGGGCTCGAGCGCGACGCGTGTCGAGATGTTGACGACGCGACCCCACCCGCGGTCGCGCATCTGGGGGACCAGCGCGCGGCACATGCGCACCGCGCTCATGAGGTTCAGGTCGATGCTCGCGTACCAGTCCTCGTCGGTCAGCTCGTCGAGTGCCTTGTTGTGGCCTTTCCCCGCATTGTTGATCACGATGTCGACGCGCCCGAAGGCTGCCAGCGCCGCGTCGGCGATCGCCGCGGGGCCGTCGGGAGTCGCGACGTCGGCGGTGACCGCGACCACCCGGCGGCCGAGGTCGCGTAGCTCGGTCGCGGTGCGCTCGAGCACCTCGGTGCGCCGGGCGGCGATCACGAGGTCGGCGCCTTCGCCCGCGAGGAGGAGCGCGATCTCGCGGCCGATGCCCTGACTGCCGCCGGTGACCACGGCGACCCGTTCCTGAAGGTCCAGGTCCACGGCGCGGACTGTATGCGCGGACAACCCCACTCGGCAGGTCGCAAGACCGGGAGTCCGGCGCCGCTACGCGGCGTCGGCCATCAGGTTCCTCGCGGCAGCTTCGGGACCCAACGTGCTCGCCTCGCGGACTCGACGACCCGGCCTTCGGGACCCCGGAAGTCGCCGATGCCGTCGAGGTGCAGCACACCGTCCGCACCCTTGGACGCTTGCGCCCGCGCCTTCCAGCCCGGGCGAGGCTGATCGAGCAGCGTCACAACCGTCTCTGGAGGCATGCGCCCGCGCCCGTGCAGATTCGTGACGGTTCCCTCCCATCGCGGGACATCGACGTTGGTGATGTCGACGTCTGCGTGGAGGTCGCCGATCGTCGCAGGGCCGCGATATGGCGTTGTCATCGAACGATCGTACCGGGCGCTCCGAGATCGGGGCGTCAGGTCGTCTCGACGTCGGCCTTGAGGCGCGCGAGGCCCTTCTCGAAGTCGGGCCCGATGATCTTGTCCATGGACATGAAGATCCCGAAGAACCTGATCATGAGCGTCTGGCGCCCGGTCATGGTCCAGCGGACGACGGTCGCCGTGCCTTCCGGCCGCAGCGTGAGCACCACCGTGCCCTTCGACTTGAACGGCTTGAGGAACTGCAGGTCGATCGTCACGGATTCGTCGGGTTGCACCGCGGTGATCGTCATGCGGCCTGCGCCCGCCTTGCGGTTGCCGGCCCACTCGTAGAGCGCGCCGACACCCGACGGCGCGCCGGAGTACCCGCGCCAGAGCCCCGGGTCGGTCTCCTCCCACGGCGACCACGACTGCCACCGCCGGAAGTCGACGATCCGCTCGAACACCGCGGCCGGAGGGCCCTCGATGCGCTGCTCCCGCTCCACGACGTAGGTATCGGCCACGGCCGAGATGGTACGGCACGGCTCGCGTGCGTCGCTGGCCGGGTGAGCGCTGCTTCGGTAGCGTCCCCCGGCGAGCGCGCGATCGGGGGGACACGTGACGCAGCACGACGACCTCATGGACGCGGCGCGCGCCGAGACGGGACTCGACGACTTCGGCGACGACTCGTTCCGCGAGGGGCTCGAGATCCTGGTGCGGTCGCTGCGTACCGAGGCCCACCTCAACGCCGTGGGTGAGCTCGCGCTCCCACACCAGGTCCAGCGGCTGCTCTCGCAGCGCCTGCAGATCGAGGACTGGTACCGCCGGCACCCCGACATCGACGACGAGCCGATCGTGGCGCCGCTGGTCGGGCTCGGACTGCCGCGCACCGGGTCGACGGCGCTGTCGTTCCTCCTCGGCGAGGACCCCGCCGCCCGTTCGCTGCGCCGGTACGAGTCGGCCGAGCCGTGCCCCCCGCCGTCGACCGTGGAGGGACCGGATCCCCGCGTCGCGCGGGCGGAGGCCGAGATGGAGATGCAGGAACAGGCGTTCCCGCGCATCGGGCAGCTGGTCCCGAGCACCCCGACCGGTCCGTACGAGTGCCAGGACCTGATGGCCCTCGACTTCAAGTCGCAGCTGTTCCAGGCGTACGCGCAGATCCCGACGTACTCGGAGTGGCTGGTCGAGGCCGACCTCACGCCCACGTACGAGTACGAGCGGCGCACGCTGAAGCTGCTCCAGTGGGGCACGCCCGCGAAGCCGTGGCGGCTCAAGTGCCCGAACCACCTGCTGTTCCTCGACCACTTCGACCGCGCATTCCCCGACGCGCGGTTCGTGATGACACACCGTGACCCGGCTGAGGTGATCGTCTCGGTTGCCGACCTCTACGCCGAGGTCGGGCAGATGTTCTCCGACGACCTCGACCTGCGCTACATCGGCCGCCTCAACGTCGAGCAGTGGTCGGTCGGCATGCGTCGCGCGCTCGCGTTCCGCGACGCCGGGAACGACGACCGCTTCTACGACATCGACTTCCGCGCGATGCAGCAGGACCCGATCGCCGAGGTGCGCGGCCTGTACGCGTGGCTGGGCGAGCCCGTGTCCGAGGAGTTCGAGACCGGGATGCGCCGGTGGTGGCAGGAGAACGCGGAGACGAGAGCGACCTCGGTGCACCCCGATCCGGCCACGTTCGGGATCGACCTCGCCGCGGTCCGCCCGCTGTTCGCCGACTACGTCACGCGCGTGGCCGCGTGGACGACCCGATGAACCGAGAGGATCCCCGATGGCCATCGACCTGACCGGCGGTCTCGACGCCGATCGCGAGTACGTGTTCCCCGAGTGCCCCGACACGCCGGGCATGCGCGACGCCGTGAACATGTGGGTGTCCGACGACCGCGGCGCGGTCGGGCTGCCCCGGTTCGCGGTCGAGGCGTGCGCGCCCGATTGGGAGAAGCACGAGCTCCAGGTGAACGTCGGGCTCGCCGACGGTCGGGTGTACCGCCTCCGCGGCCACGGCCCGTCGCTCGCGGCTCAGGGCCCCGACGGCAAGGCGACCGTGTTCGGCGCCGGCCCGCTCGTGTTCCGCCTGGTCGAGCCGTTCCGGACCTGGACGGCCAGCTTCCGGGGTCAGGCGGTGGAGCTGTCGACCGCCGCGGAGATCGCCGGAAGCCTCGACGGACCGCTCGTCGACCTCGAGTTCGAGGTCGAGGCGACCATGGCGGTGCCGCCGTGGATCCAGGGGACGATGGTCGCCGACGCGGCGGACAAGCTCGCCAACTCGATCGAGGGCGCGTTCATGGGTGGGCCGCGCTACGAGCAGCTGTTCCGGGCCGAGGGTGCGGTGCGCGTCCACGGGGAGGAGCACGCCTTCACCGGCACCGGGTTGCGCATCCGGCGCCAGGGCATCCGCGACGTCAGCGAGTTCTGGGGCCACGCGTGGCAGTCGGCGCTCTTCCCGAGCGGCCGGGCGTTCGGCTACATCGCGTACCCGCCCCGACCCGACGGCAGCGCGTCGTACAACGAGGGATACGTCTTCTCCGGTGACGGCGAGCTGGTCCCGGCCCGGGTGCGGAAGGCGCCGTGGCTGCACACGCTCACCGCGAAGGGGGAGGACGTCTCGCTCGAGCTGGAGATCGACGACGGGGTCGTCCGGATCGAGGGCGAGACCGTGTTCTCGACCTACGAGCTGGGGATGCCCGAGTACCCCGACTTCCCGGTGCTGTTCCAGGGCGGTGTGCGCTACCGCTGGGACGGCGAGGAGACCTACGGGATGCTCGAGCGCTCCACCATGCGCGACCAGCTCGACCTCTGAGCTGCCTGGTCGCTACTCCTGGGCGCGGGCGAGGAGACCGCGGGCGATGACGATGCGCTGGATCTCGTTGGTGCCTTCGCCGATGATCATCAGCGGCGCGTCGCGGTAGTAGCGCTCCACCGGCAGCTCGGTCGTGTAGCCGACGCCGCCGTGGATCCGCATCGACTCGGTCGCGAGCTCGAGCGCGGTCTCGCTCGCGAACAGCTTGGCCATGCCGGCCTCGACGTCGCAGCGCTCCCCGGCCTGCTTGCGCTCCGCGGCCGACTTCGTCAGCAGCCGCGCGGCTTCGAGCCGCGTGGCCATGTCGGCGAGCTTGAGCTGGATCGCCTGGTGCTCGGCGATCGGCTTGCCCATCGTCACCCGCTGCTGCGCGTACGCGAGCGCGGCGTCGAACGCGGCGCGCGCCACGCCCACCGCGCGGGCCGCGATGTTGATGCGACCCACCTCGAGCACGCTCAGGATCTGGGGCAGCCCCCGCCCGAGGTCCCCGATCAGCGCGTCGGCCGGAATGCGGTGGTCGACGTAGGCCATCTCCACCGTCTCGATGCCCTTGTACCCGAGCTTGCCCACGTTCTTCGACACCGACAGGCCCTCGAACACCGGCCCGGGGTCCTTCTCGAGGATGAACGCGGACACGCCCTCCTCGGTGCGCGCGGCCAGGGCCACGATGCCGGCCCGCTCGCCGTTGGTCACCCACGCCTTCGTGCCGTTGACCACCCACTCGTCGCCGTCGCGCACCGCACGGCACGCGATGTTGCGGGTGTCGGTCCCCGCGTCGGGCTCCGACAGGCTCAACGCGCCGCGCCGCCCGCCGCCGACCATCTGCGGCAGCCACCGCTGCTTCTGCTCGTCGGTGCCGTACGTGCCGATCAACGTCGCGCACATCGTGTGCGTGTTGATCACGCCCGAGAGCGTCATCCACCCGTACGCGAGCTCCTCGATCACCCCGATGTAGGTGAGCAGGTCGAGCCCGAGGCCGCCGTACTCCTCGGGGATGGTGAGCCCGAACAGTCCGAGCTCCTTCATTGCGTCGACGATCGCCGCGGGGTACTCGTCGGCGTGCTCGAGGTCGCTCGCGACCGGGATCACCTCGCGGGCGACCCACTTGTGCACGGTCGCGATCATCTCCGCCCGGATCTCCGGGTCGGTGGGCCGGTTGGTGAGCATCAGATCGACAGGATCGACACGCCGGCGGTGCCGGGGGCGCCGTAGAGCTGCGTGTACCCGACCTTCGGGTTGCCCGGCACCTGACGCTCACCGGCGCGGCCCCGCAGCTGGAGCGCGATCTCGTGCACCTGGCGCAGGCCCGACGCGCCGACCGGCTCGCCGTTGGCGATGAGTCCGCCGTCGGTGTTCACCGGCAGCGGCCCGTCGATCTCGGTCGCGCCGTCGGCGATCAAGGCCTCCTGGTCGCCGTCGGCGCAGAAGCCGTTCTCGGCGAGGTGGATCACCTCGGCGCCGGCGTCGGTGTCCTGGAGCTGGATCACGTCGACGTCCTCTGGGCCGATTCCGGCCATCTCGTACGCCGCGCGGGACGCGTCGACCGTCGGGCCCACGGTCTGCTCGATCGGCAGCCACGGGTGGTGCACCTCGAACGCACCGAGACGGCGGGTGCGCACGGTCGTGGCCCGCAGGTAGATGGGCGAGTCGGTGTACTTGTGCGCGTCCTCGGCCGGGCAGAGGATCACCGCGGCCGCACCCTCGTCGGGGGCGCAGAACATGTACTGCGTCAGTGGGTAGTTGAGGTACGGCGACCCGAGGATCTCCTCTTCGGACAGCGGCTTGCGCCGGAACGCGTTCGGGTTGAGCGAACCGTTGCGGTAGTTCTTCGCCGCGACCCGCGCGAGCGTCCGCGGCGAGATCCCGTGGTCGTGCATGTACTTGTTGATCTTCATGCCGAAGAACTTCGTGGTGACGAACTGGCCGACCTCGCCGTACCACTCCGGGCACGCGTAGAGCCGCGGGTCCGCGCCGAACGCGCCAGGCGGGTGCTTGTCCATGCCGACCGCGATGCCGAGGCGGTGGTCGCCGAGGCGGATCGTGTTCGCCGCGAGCGTGAGCGCGCTCGCGGCGGTGGCGCAGCCGTTGTAGACGTCGGTGAACGGGATGCCGGTGAGGCCCATCAGGGCGACGACGGCGTCGGGGTTGTCGACCTCGTAGCTCCCCGCGAACGCGAACTCGATGTCACGCCACTGCACGCCCGCATCAGCGAGCGCCGCGCGGATCGCGACCGCGCCCATCTCGATCGCGGTCATGCCGGGGAAGCGGCCGAAGGGGTGCAACCCCGTTCCGACGATCGCCACGTCCATCATTGATCCTCCGTCCCCAGCGTCCGCTCAGTCGGCTCTCTGGTCTCGCTCGCTGCGCTCATTCGACGGGCCGGAACGCGAACGTCACGACCTCGTTGCCGTCGTCGTCGGTGCGGAACGGCACCAGGACGAGCTCCATCTCCATGCCGTGCGCGAGCTTCTCGGGGTCGGACTCGGTGAGCCGCGACTCCACCTTCACCTCGCCGGGCAGCTCGACGTACCCCACGCCGAACGGCACGAAGTCCTTGCCCGTCGGTCCCGCGTACGGCGCCGGCGGCGGGAACGACTGCGTGGTCCAGGCCCAGAGCGTCCCCCGCCGGGCGAGGAGGTGCTCCTCCATCGCCGTCGTCCCGCAGCGCGGGCACGAGTCCTGGGTGGGAAAGGTCACGATCCCGCAGTCGGCGCACTTGCTGCCGATCAGCTGTGGGTCGTCGGAGGGCCATGTGAACACGCCGTCTGCGATTGCTCGCTCAGGGCTCATCGTGCGTTCGTCTCCTTGTCGCTGGCCACGCCCTTCGCTCTGTTGCGATGGCTCGCTCAGGGCTCATCGTGTACTCGTTTCCTTGTCGCCCGTTCCGCCCTTCGCTCTGCTGCGATGGCTCGCTCAGGGCTCATCGTGCGTTCGTCTCCTTGTCGCTGGCCACGCCCTTCGCCTCCAGTGCGATGGCTCGCTCAGGGCTCATCGTGCACTCGTTTCCTTGTCACCCGTTCCGCCCTTCGCTCGCTGGCGGAGCTCGTCCTTGACGATCTTGCCGGTTGCGTTGACGGGGAGCTCGTCCACGAGCTCCACTCGCCGCGGCACCTTGAAGTTGGCCATCTCGGCACGCGACCACTCGATGATCTCGGCGGCGCCGAGTGCGGGTCCGGGCTCGAGCACGAGGAAGGCCATGCCCACCTCGCCGAGCCGCTCGTCGGGGATGCCGATGACCGCGGCCTGCGCGACGCGCGGGTGGCGCGTCAGCAGGTTCTCGATCTCCGCGGGGTAGGCGTTGAACCCGCCGACGATGAACATGTCCTTGATCCGGCCGACGATGCGCAGGTAGCCGTCGGCGTCGAGGGTGCCGAGGTCGCCGGTGTGCAGGAAGCCGTCGGCGTCGATCGCGGCGGCGGTGGCCTCGGGGTCGTCGAGATAGCCGCGCATCACGGTCTCGCCCCGCACGATCACCTCGCCGGGCTCGCCCACGGGCGCGTCGGCGCCGGTGGCGTCGACCGTGCGCACGTCGAAGCCGGGCCACGGCACTCCGACCGTGGTGGCGATGTGCTCGAAGTCGTCGCCGGGTGCGCTGCCGGTGACGGTCCCGGCCTCGGTGAGGCCGTAGCCGGTGACGATCGTCTCGAACGGCAGCTCCGCACGGACCCGCTGGATGAGCGCGACCGGGATGTCGGCCGCGCCGGTGACCGCGAGCCGCAGCGACGAGATGTCGTACGCGCCCCGGTCGGGGAAGTCGAGGATCGACTGGTAGATCGTCGGCGCGCCCGGGAGGACGGTGATGCGCTCGCGCTGGACGATGTCGAGCACCACGCCGACGTCGAACACGGCCAGCGGGAAGATCGTGGCGCCGCGCATCAGGGAGGCGAGGCAGCCGGCCTTGTAGCCGAAGATGTGGAAGAACGGGTTGACGATGAGGTACCGGTCGCCCTCGCGCAGGCCCGCCCAGTCGCACCAGTCGAGGTAGGCGCGCAGTGCCTGGGCGTGCGCCATCACGACGCCCTTCGGGTTCCCGGTCGTGCCGGAGGTGAACACGACGTCACTGGGGTCGTCGGGCCCGATGGCGTCCACGCGAGCGTCGAGGTCGGCCGCGGCCACCGTTGCGCCGCGGGCGCGGAACCCGTCCCACGCGACCGCGCCGCCGCCGGGCTCGCCCGCGAGGAGCACCGTGTGCGCGAGGTCGGGGAGGGGCACGCCCGACTCGGCGAGGAGGGCCGGGTAGTCGGTGTCGAGGAACCCGCGGACCGTGAACAGCACGCGGGCGCGGCTGCGTGCGAGGACGTACGCGGCCTGGCGCCCTTGAAGCGGGTGTTCACGGGCACGAGCACGCCGCCCGCGGTCGTCACGCCCAGGGCCGCGACCAGCCACTCCAGCGAGTTCGGGGCCCACACCGCGACCCGATCGCCCGGCTCGATCCCCGACGCCATCAGCGCCCGGGCCGCGTCGGAGACCACCTCCGCGAGCGCGCGGAACCCGACCCGGCGGTCGCCGTCGACCACGGCCTCGGCCTCGCCGAAGCGGCGGGCGGCGTCCCGGACCATGGCCGGGATCGTCGGCCAGGTGACCTCGCTGCGCACCTCGAACCCCCCGTCGCGCTCGTGGGCGCCGACACTAACACCAGGGAGAAGCCGGTTTGCAAGAACCGGATACCGGCTTATCATGCGGACGCTCCCGCCCGCCCCCGTGGGGAACCGACGATGCATCCCGACCACGAGTACCACACCCTCGCGATCGCCGACGTGGTCGACGAGACGGCCGACACCCGGTCGTTCGTGCTCGACGTCCCGGCCGACCTCGCCGACACGTTCGCCTACGTGGCCGGCCAGTTCTGCACGTTCCGGGTGACGATCGACGGCGAGGCGGTCGTGCGCTGCTACTCGATGTCGAGCTCGCCCGACACCGGCGACCGCTTCGCGACCGCCGTGAAGCGCGTCCCCGACGGGGTCATGTCGAACTGGATGAACGACACCCTCGCGCCCGGCGACACCATCGAGGTGATGCGCCCGGCCGGGCTCTTCGTCCTCCAGCCGGTCGCGGCGCCGATCGTCGCCTTCGCCGGCGGCAGTGGCATCACGCCGGTGATCTCGATCATCAAGAGCGCGCTCGCCACCACCGACCGCGAGCTCGTGCTCGTGTACGCGAACCGCAGCGCCGACGCGGTGATCTTCGCGGCCGAGCTCGACCGGCTCGAGGCCGAGTCGGGCGGACGCCTCACCCTCCACCACCACCTCGACGAGGACTCGGGCTTCCTCGATGCGGCGGCCTGCGCGGCGCTCGTCGGGGACCGCACGGACGCGCACTTCTACGTCTGCGGCCCCGGTCCGTACATGGACGTGGTCGAGGCCGGCCTGGAGACGCTCGGCGTGCGCCCCGGGCAGCTGTTCGTGGAGCGGTTCGTCACCCCGGGCGAGGTGCCGACGCTCACCGAGAGCTCGCACACGGAGTCGCTCGTCGTCCGCCTCGCGGGGCGCAAGCACACGCTCGACTACCAGCTCGGCGACACCATCCTCGACGCGACCCGCCGCGGCGGACTGAGCGCACCGTTCTCCTGCGAATCCGGGAGCTGCGCGACGTGCATGGCCCACCTCGACGTGGGCGCGGCGTCGATGCGGGTGAACAACGCGCTCACGGTCGACGAGGTCGACGGTGGCTGGGTGCTGACCTGTCAGGCCATTCCCACCAGCCGCGAGGTCGTCGTCGACTACGACGCGTGAGCGGCCGGGCACCGCCCGGCGCGGAGACCGGGGACCGGGGACCGGGGACCGGGGACCGGGGACCGGGGACCGGGGAGCTAGAGCGAGCCGATGAGGGAGGCGATGAACGCCTCGGTCCGGCGCTTGGACTCGAGTCGGGACGCGCCGTCCTCCCCGAACGGCACCACGCGCACCGCGAGGTCGGTGACGCCGGCGTCGCGGAAGCTGCGCAGGCGCGCTTCGACGGCGGCTTCGTCGCCGGCGGCGAGCACGTCGCCCACGTCGCGCGCGTCACCCGCCTCGAGCAGGCGCTGGTAGTTGGGGGAGTACTCCGCGTGGCCGAGGACCTGATTGGTCCACTCGCGGACCTCGTCGACCTGGTCGTTCGCGCACAGCGCGACCGGCACACCCGCGACCACGCGTGGCGCCGGCCGACCCGCGCCGGCCGCGGCCTGGGTGATGCGGGGCACCACGTGTCCGCCGATGGCGCGTTCGTCGGCCATCCACAGGATGGTCCCCGTGGTCTGCTCGCCGGCGAGGCGCAGCATGACCGGGGCGAGGGCGGCGAGGAGGAGGGGGGTGGGTGCGATGTCGGTGATGTCGAGCGGGTTGTGGATCCGCCAGGTGTCGTTCTCCACGTCGACCGGGCCGGGGCCGGCGAGCGCGACGTTCAGCACCTCGAGGTAGGTGCGCACCTGGTGGGCGGGCTTGTCGTACGAGAGGCCGAGCATGTCCTCGACGATCCAGTGGTGCGACGGACCGAGCCCGACGGTCAACCGGCCCTCGCACACCGCCTGGTTCGACAGCACCTGCTGGGCCATCGCGACCGGGTGGCGGGTCTGGATCGGCAGCACCGCGGTGCCGAGCTCGATGCGGCTGGTGGCCCGGCCCATGAGGGTGATGGCCGTGAGCGCGTCGAAGTCGGAGGGGATCTGGGGCACCCAGATCGAGGCGAACCCCGCGGCCTCGGCGGCCTCGGCGTCGGCCACGAGGCGGTCGACCTTCTGGCGGTAGCGCCCGCGGTCCGGTCCGATCATGATGCCGATGCGCATGCGTCCCCCTTCGTGAGCGGTGCACGGGGTGGGCCCGGTGGCCGGGGCGACCCTAACGCCCGGCCGGTGTCCGCGGCAATCCCGTTCTCGTCTGGGGAGAGTCTGCTTGCGTAGAGTTTCGAGAATGGTGGATACTCGGCCGGCACGCCAGTTCGAGGGGGGAGCAGCATGAGCCGGGTCGCAGTGGTCACCGGAGGCGCGTCCGGGATGGGGCTGGCGATCGCCCGGCGCCTCGCGGCGCAGGGCGACCGGGTCGGGATCTTCGACATCAACGGCGACGCGGCCGAGCAGGCTGCCGCCGACATCCGGGCCGAGGGCGGACAGGCGATCGGGTGCGCCGTCGACGTCGCCGACCGGTCGTCGGTCGACGCGGCGCTCGACGCGGTGCGGGCCGAGTTCGGCCCGGTCCTGGTCATGGTCACGAGCGCGGGAATCGCGCCGTTCGAGAAGTTCCTGGACATCTCACTCGAGTCGTGGGAGCGCACCATCGAGGTGAACCTCACCGGCACCTTCCACTGCCTCCAGGCCGCGATCCCCGACATGGTCGCGGCGGGTTGGGGACGGATCGTCACGATCTCGTCGTCGAGCGCGCAGCAGGGCGCGCCGCGGATGGGCCACTACTCGGCGTCGAAGGGTGGCGTGATCGCGCTCACCCGATCGCTCGCCAAGGAGTTCGGTACGAAGGGCATCACCGTCAACACGATCCCGCCGTCGATGATCGACACGCCGATGTCGCGCCAGTCGCAGGAGGTGGGGAACCTGCCCGACACCGAGTTCCTCGCCGCCCGGATCCCGGTCGGGCGCGTCGGTACCGGCGACGACATCGCGGCCGCGGCCGTGTTCCTGTGCTCGAACGACGCCGGCTACATCACCGGCCAGACCTTCGGCGTCAACGGCGGGGCCGTCGTATGAGCGAGCCCCAGCGCGTCGCGCCGCTGACGCCCTCGGAGTTCGGCGAGGAGGAGATCGCCGCGCTGCGCTCGTTCGTCGGTGACGCCGGGGTCGAGCGGTTCCTCTCCGACTCGCCCGACGCGCCGCCGCTGCCCGCGGTGCTCGGCACGCTCATCCGCCACCCCCGCCTCGCGGCCAAGTGGCTGCCCTACAACGACGTGCTGCTGCGCTCCGGGACCCTCGACCCGCGCCAGCGCGAGCTGGTGATCCTGCGGGTCGGGTGGCGCACCGGCTCGGAGTACGAGTGGCTCCAGCACGTTCGCCTCGGGCGTGGCCTCGGCATCACCGACGCCGAGGTCGACGCGATCACCGGCGCGGGCGCGCACGAGTGGAGCCCACCCGAGGCCGACCTGCTCGCGGCCACCGACGAGCTCCTCGACGCCTACCGCGTGTCCGACGACACCTGGGCGCGGCTCGCGGTGCACTTCGACCAGCGCCAGCTCATGGAGCTGGTCTTCGTGGTGGGCACGTACACGTGCCTGGCCATGGCCTTCCGGAGCTTCGGGGTCCAGCTCGACGCGGACCTCGTCGACTATCCCGCGCCGCGAATCTCCCAGGGGGAGGACTGAATCCGATGAGCACGCAGACGGCACGACCCGGCAGTGGGATCCTCGAGCGCTACGAGGGCATCCAGATCTCGGAGGGATGACATGGCGAAGTGGCCCAAGCCGCCCGAAGGCAGCTGGACAGAGCACTACCCGCACCTCGGCACCGGTCCCGTGTCGTTCCAGGACTCGATCTCACCCGAGTTCTACGAGGACGAGCGTGAGGCGGTCTTCAAGCGCTCGTGGCTCAACGTCGGCCGGGTCGAGCAGCTGCCCCGCAACGGCAGCTACTTCACCAAGGAGATCGCGGTTGCGAACGCGTCGGTCGTGATCGCGCGCGACATGGATGGCGAGGTCCGCGCCTTCCACAACATCTGCCGTCACCGCGGCAACAAGCTGGTGTGGACCGACTTCCCGCGCGAGGAGACGAGCGGGAGCTGCCGCCAGTTCGTGTGCAAGTACCACGGGTGGAAGTACGACCTCGACGGCGCGTGCACGTTCGTGCAGCAGGAGGAGGAGTTCTTCGACTTCGACAAGGCCGACTACGGGCTCGTGCAGGTCCACTGCGACGTGTGGGCCGGGTTCGTGTTCGTCAACCTCGACAAGGAGCCGCGTCAATGCTTGCGCGAGTTCCTCGGCCCGATGATCACCGGGATCGAGGGCTACCCGTTCGAGAAGATGACCGAGCGCTTCGTGGTGCGCGCCGACGTCGGGAGCAATTGGAAGCTCTTCATGGACGCCTTCCAGGAGTTCTACCACGCACCCATCCTCCACGCGCGCCAGACTCCGGCCGCGTTCAGCATCCCCGCCGCGGCGAACGGCTTCCACGCGCCGCACTACCAGATCGACGGTCCGCACGGCGTGGTGTCCACCGCCGGCATCCGCCCGTGGAACCTGCCCAAGGACATGCTCAAGCCGATGGAGGAGGCGACCCGCAGCGGCCTGTTCGGCCCGTGGGACGCGCCCGACATCGGCGAGCTGCCCGAGGGCGTGAACCCGGCGAACTGCGACCCGTGGGGCCTCGACTCGTTCCAGATCTGGCCGAACTTCGTGATCCTGATCTGGGGCCAGAACTGGTACCTCACGTACCACTACTGGCCGACGGCCCACAACCGGCACACGTTCGAGAGCACGCTCTACTTCGTCCCCGCGCGCAGTGCCCGCGAGCGGGTCGCGCAGGAGATGGCGGCGGTCTCGATGAAGGAGTACGCCCTCCAGGACGGCAACACGCTCGAGGCCACGCAGACGATGCTCGAGAGCGGGTACGTCGACACGTTCCCCCTCAACGACCAGGAGGTCCTGTGCCGCAGCCTGCACAAGGTCGCGGTCGACTGGGTGGAGGACTACCGACGCGAGAAGGCGGGGGCCGAACGTGACTGACGCCCTGCTCCCCGCACGGTTCGCCGACCTCGAGCCGTTCGCGGCCGTGTGGTGCCTGCCGACCGAGGGCGAGCGCTACGCCCGCCGGCTCGCGAGCACCATGGACGAGCTCCAGGCCTTCTACGACGCGTGCTTCGGGCGGATCGAGGAGGCCCTCGACCATTGCGACCAGTTCCCGCTCGACGAGATGCCCGCCGACGCGGTGAACCTGATGCACCTGATCTACTCGCTCGTCATCGTGTCGATGCCGGTGGAAGCGTGGCGCCAGCCGCACGTCCCCGATGCCGGCGCCGCCCGCCTCGACCGAATCGTGGAGCCTGCGCCGTGAGCGAGCACTCAGCGACCGACGACATCGACGACGAGCGAGCGGGGCCCGAACGGCCCGGCCCGAAGGGCCAGGAGCGGAGATCGTGATCGACATCTGGAGCGAGTCCGTCAACGCGAACGAGCAGCCGATCGTCCTGCGGGCCGACCGCTGGGTCGACATCGTCGCCGGGGAGGTGAAGTCGCCCGCCGTGATCGTGATCGAGGGCGAGCGCATCAGGGCCGTGAACCCGGTCGGCCTCCCGAGCCCGGCGACCGAGATCGACCTCGGCGACGTGACGCTGATGCCGGGCCTGATGGACATGGAGCTCAACCTGCTCATCGGCGGCCCCACGGGCGAGAACCGGCGGCCCGACGTCGAGGACAGCCCGTCCTTCAAGATGATGCGGGGCGTCGTGAACGCGAAGACGACGCTCCTGTCGGGCTTCACCACCGTTCGCAACCTCGGCCTCTTCCAGAAGACCGGCGGCCTGCTGCTCGACGCCGACCTCGGCCGCGCGATCGACTTCGGCTGGGTCCCCGGGCCGCGGATCGTCCCCGCCGGCCATGCGATCTCGCCGACCGGCGGCCACCTCGATCCGACGATGTTCCAGCGGCTCGGGCCGGGGATCATGCCCCTGAGCGTGGAGGAGGGGATCGCCAACGGCGTCGCCGAGGTGCGCCACGCGGTGCGGTACCAGGTCAAGTTCGGCGCGCGGGTCATCAAGGTGTCGGCGTCGGGCGGCGTGATGTCGCACGCGGGTGGCCCCCCGGGCGCGCAGCACTACTCCCAGGAGGAGTTCGACGCGATCGCCGAGGAGGCGCATCGCCTGGGGGTGAAGGTCGCGGCCCACGCGATCGGCGACGAGGCGATCCGGGCGTGCATCGCAGCCGGCATCGACTGCATCGAGCACGGCTTCCTCGCGAGTGACGAGACGCTCGCGCTCATGGCCGAGCAGGGCACCTTCCTCGTCTCGACGAACTCCCTGACCGACCGCATGGACGTGTCGCGGCAGGCGCCGGAGAAGCGGGCCAAGGCGGCCGAGATCTTCCCCCGCGCGCAGGCGATGCTGACCAAGGCCATCGCGGCCGGCGTCAAGATCGCGTGCGGCACCGACGCCCCCGCGATCCCGCACGGCGAGGGGGCGCAGGAGCTCGCCGTGATGGTGAAGCGGGGCATGACCCCGATGCAGGCGCTGCACGCGGCCACCGTGATGGGGGCCGAGCTGTGCGGGGTGGACGACCGCGGGAAGCTCGAGGCGGGGTTGCTCGCCGACGTCATCGCCGTGCCTGGCGATCCGGGCGAGGACATCACGGTCACGCAGGACGTGCGCTTCGTGATGAAGGGCGGGGTCGTCCACAAGGGCGCATGATCGTGCGGAACACGCCGCTTGCGCATGGCGTAAAGCCGCTTCTCAGGACGGTGCGCTGATACGGTCTTTCGAGTGGAGGCAGATTCCCAGATGGCTGCGATCGACACAGACGGCGACGGCAACGAGCCCGAATGGCGCCAGCGCGCCGTCTCCCGCAGCCTCACGGCGGCCCGGTCCCGGGCCGAGCAGCGCATCCAGCGGTTCATGGACGCCGCGTTCGAGCTGATCGACGAGAAGGGCACGACCGAGTTCACCATCCAAGAGGTGATCGACCGGTCGAAGCAGTCGCTGCGGGGCTTCTACCAGTACTTCGACGGCAAGGACGAGCTGATCCTCGCCTTGTTCGAGGAGACGGTCCGTGAGTCGGTCGACGACCTCCGGGACGTCGTGGCGGCCGAGACCGAGCCCATCGACCGGCTGCGGGCGTTCGTCATCCGGCTCCACGAGTGGTGCGATCCCGCCGAGCGCAAGCGGGGGACCCACAACCGCCGCCAGATCTCGGAGTTCACCGTTCAGCTCGCGGTCATCCGGTCCGATCGCGTGACCGCCGCGCTCGCGCCGATCGCGCTCATGCTGCTCGAGCTGATCGACGAGTGCGTGGCCGCCGGCGTGGTCACCGTTGACGACACCCGCCGGGCCGCGGCCCTCGTGCAGCAGGTCGTGATGTTCAGCTGGTTCGGCAACCGCATCGTGCAGAACCCCCGCCTGCGCGTCTCCTCCGAGGACATCTGGGAGTTCTGCCTCCACGGCCTCCGGGGCTGAGCCGCCCGCCGACCGCTCACTGCTCGGCCAGCGGGTCGTGCTGGACGCCGGAGTCGAACCCGCCGTGCTTGCGCATGAACGTGGTGGAGCGGCGGCGGATGCGCCAGCCGTCGGCGCTGCGCACGTACTGGTCGTTGTACCAACCCAGGCGCATGGCGTGGGTGGCCTGGTCGATGAACACGAAGTGCTGCTGACCGGTCGCGCGGTCGCCGTCGAGCTCGACCACCGACATGTTCCCGATGAACTGGCCCCGCGGCGCGGCGGCCAGGAGCGCGGGAAAGCGGTCGAGCGAGTACGGCGTGCCGAATGCGTTGTACTCGGCGTCGGGGGTGAAGACGTCGAGCCACCGGTCCGGGACGTTCTGGCTCGTGTAGACCATGTACCGGGCGCAGAGCTGGTCGATCTCGACCAGGTCGGCGATCCTGCCCGACTGCGCTTCGCTCGGCTGCGGGTCGTCCGGCATCGGGCCCCCTCCCTCGTTCCTGTGCTCGTCTCCCGTACGCCCGGTCCCCGGTGGAAGTGGCGCATGCGTTGAGCGAGAATTACGTTATCACCCTGCGTCGAGGAGGCCCGGTGACCCGTTCCGTCCCCCATCACGGCCGCTGGTTCGAGGATCTGGCGGTCGGCGATGTGATCCTGCACGCGCTGACCCGCACGGTCACCGAGACCGACAACGTCCTGATGACCACGCTCACCCTCAACCCGGCGCGCCTGCACCTCGATCACGCCTACGCGGCCGAGGAGACCGAGTTCGGCCGTCCGCTGGTGAACAGCATGTTCACGCTCGCGTTGCTGGTCGGCATGTCGGTGCTGGAGACCACGCACGGCACCACGATTGCCAACCTCGGCTTCGAGGAGGTGACGTTCCCGGCGCCGGTGTTCTGCGGCGACACGCTGTATGCGGAGTCGGAGGTCGTCGCGGCCCGCGCGTCGGGCTCCCGGCCGAACGCCGGGATCGTGACCTTCGAGCACCGCGCGTTCAACCAGGACGACGTGCTGGTCTGCCGGGCCCGCCGCAACGCCCTCATGGCGCGCCGCCCCGCGGGATCGTGAGCGACGCTTCGCCGCTCTGGGCGCCGGCGCCCGAGCGCGCGGCGGGCACGCGGCTCGCCGAGTTCGCGCGGTTCGTGGGGGAGCGGGGCGTGCCGGGCCTCGACGCCTACGCCGCGCTGCACGCGTGGTCGGTGCGGGAGCCCGCGGCGTTCTGGGACGCGGTGTGGGACTTCACCGTCGTGCCGGGGGCGCGTGGGAGCGACCGTGTGATCGAGGTGGCCGAGCCGTTCTGGAAGACCCGCTTCTTCCCCGACGCGTCGCTGAACGTGGCCGAGGCGCTGCTGCGTGCGCCGACCGACGACCTCGCCCTGGTGTTCGCACGGGAGGACGGTGCGCGTCGGTCGCTGACGCGTGCGCAGCTCCACGCCTTGGTGTCTCGGGTCCAACGGGCGCTGCGCGCGGCCGGCGTCGGACCCGGCGATCGCGTGGCGGCCTGGATGCCGAACGCGCCGGAGACGTACGCGCTCATGCTCGCGGCCGCGAGCCTGGGCGCGGTGTTCACGTCGACGTCGCCCGACTTCGGGGTCGAGGGCGTCGTCGACCGGTTCGGCCAGGTCGAACCCACCGTGCTCGTCGCGGCCGACGCGTATCGCTACGCCGGCAAGCGGTTCGACTGCCTCGACCGGCTGGCCGAGATCCGCGGCCGGCTGCCGTCGGTCACCACCGTCGTCGTGCTCGAGTACGTCGACGCCGAGCCGGCGGTCGACCACGTCCGCGACGCCATCACGTGGAGCGCGTGGCTCGCGCCGCATTCGGCGGCCCCCGTGGAGTACACGCCGCTTCCGTTCGACCATCCGTGGTACGTGCTGTTCTCCTCGGGCACGACCGGCGCGCCGAAGTGCATCGTCCACCGCGCCGGCGGGGTGCTGCTCAAGCACCTGTCCGAGCAGCAGCTCCAGTGCGACGTCCGTCCCGGAGACCGGGTCTGCTACTTCACGACCGCGGGCTGGATGATGTGGAACTGGCTGGCATCGGTGCTCGCGAGCGGTGGCACCGTGGTCGCGTACGATGGCTCACCCGCGCACCCCAGCCGCACCACGCTGTTCGACCTCACCGACGAGCTCGGCATCACGCTGTTCGGCACCTCGGCCCGGTTCCTCGACGAGCTGCGCCAGGCCGGCGTGCGCCCGGTCGACACCCACCGTCTGACGAGCGTTCGGACCGTCGCCTCCACCGGGTCGCCGCTCATGCCGGAGGGGTTCGCGTACGTCTACGACGCGGTGAAGCCCGACGTGCACCTCGCGTCGATCTCCGGCGGAACCGACCTGTGCGGCTGCCTCGTGGGCGGCGATCCCACCGGCCCGGTGTGGGCGGGGGAGATCCAGGCGCCGTCGCCCGGGCTGGCGGTCGACGTGGTGGGCCCCGACGGCGCGTCGCTGCCCCCGGGCGAGCGGGGCGAGCTGGTGTGCCGGTCCGCGTTCCCGTCGATCCCGCTCGGACTCTGGGCCGACCCCGACGACACCCGCTTCCGGGCCACCTACTTCGCCCGGTTCCCCGGCTGCTGGCACCAGGGGGATTACGCCGAGTGGACCGAGCACGGGGGCGTGGTGATCCACGGCCGGTCCGACGCGACCCTGAACCCGGGCGGCGTGCGCATCGGCACGGCGGAGATCTCACACCCGGTGGAGGCGGTCGCGGGCGTGGCCGACTGCCTCGTGATCGGCCAGGAGTGGGGGGGCGACACGCGCGTCGTCCTGTTCGTCGTGATGGAGGCGGGTCACCGGCTCACCCCCGAAGTCGAGGCGGAGATCCGGCGGCGGATCCGGACCGGGGCGTCGCCGCGCCATGTCCCCGCGAAGATCGTCGCGGTCGCCGACCTCCCGCGCACGCGGAGCAACAAGCTGAGCGAGCTCGCCGTGCGCGACGTCGTGCACGGCCGCCCCGTGGCCAACACCGAGGCGCTGGCCAACCCCGAGGCCCTCGCCCTCTTCCGCGACCTCGAGGAGCTCCAGTCGTGAGCGAGGGCGAGTGAGCTCCCGCATGCGCAGCCTGCTGACCGTTCCCGCGAACCGGGCCGACCTCGTGGCGAAGGCGCCGCGGGCCGAGCCGGACGCGGTGTTCCTCGACCTCGAGGACGGCACACCGCCCGCCGCGAAGGAGCTGGCGCGACCCGTCGCGGTCGAGGCTGCCCGGATGCTGACTCGCGACCACCCGGGGATCCAGGTGTTCGTGCGGGTGAACGGCATCGGGACCCCGTGGTTCGCCGGCGATGTCGCCGACGCGCTGGTCCCCGAGCTGACCGGGGTCGTCGTGCCCAAGCTCGAGTCGGCCGCCGACGTCGCGGTCGTCGCCGATGCGCTCGCCGCGGCCGGCGTCCCCGGCCTCGGCGTCCTGGCCGGCATCGAGAGCGCGGCCGGGGTCGCGCGGGCCGAGGAGGTGCTGCGCGGCCCGGTGCGGTGGTGCTACTTCGGTGCGGAGGACTTCGTCGCCGACATGGGCGGGATGCGCACCGAGTCGAACCTCGAGGTGCTCTACGCACGGTCACGGGTCGCGCTCGCGGCGCGCCTGGGTGACGTGCACGCGATCGACCAGATCCTCGCCGACTTCCGCGACGACGATCGCTTCGTGCGCGACGCGTCCGAGGCGCGGGCGCTCGGCTACCGGGGCAAGCTGTGCGTGCACCCGGCCCAGGTCGCGCTCGCGCACCGGGTGTTCACCCCGTCGGCCGACGACGTCGAGCGCGCCGAGCGGCTCCTCGCCGCGTTCGCCGAGGCCGCCGCGCGTGGCGCGGCCACCCTCGCCTTCGAGGGGGAGATGGTCGACGAGCCGATGGCGCGCCGGGCCCGGTCCGTGCTCGACGCCGCGGGCGCGCGCGAACGGGGTGGCCCGGCCGGCGACACCTGACCCGACCCGCCCGTCTTGGCGTCACTCGTGCCGCTGGGAGCGGCACGAGTGACGCCAAGAGGGGCCGGGTGGGCCGTTCAGGCGTTGCGGAGCTCGTCGCGCAGCACGAACTTGCGGATCTTGCCCGACGGCGTGCGGGGGAACTCGTCGAGGATGCGCACCTCCTCGACCCACTTCTGCTTGGGCAACCCGGCCGAGTCCAGGTGAGCCTGTACCGCGGCGAGGTCGGGGGCGGGGGCGTCCGTCCGGAGCCGGATCGCGGCGAGCGCGTGCTCGCCCATCCGCTCGTCGGGCGCGGCGACCACCGCGCATTCGGCGATGCCCGGCATCGTCATCAGCGCTTCCTCGATCTCGGCCGCCGAGATGTTGGCCCCGCCCCGGATGATGATGTCGCTCACGCGGTCGGTGATCGTGAGGTAGCCGTCGTCGTCGAGCACGCCGACGTCGCCGGTGCGGTACCAGCCGTCGGGCGTCACCGATCGGGCGGTGAGCTCCGGGTCCGTGTACCCGGCGAACAGGTCGGGACCGCGCGACAGGATCTCCCCGGGGACGCCGGGCCCGACCTCGGCGTCGTCGTCGACCAGCCGGATCTCCACCCCCAGCATCGGGTGGCCATCGGTGCGGTTGCGCTTCTCGCGGGGCTCGTCGGTGCGGCACCCGGTGATCGACGGATGCTCGGTCGAGCCGTACGAACGGAACACCGTGATGCCCGCAGCCTCGGCGCGCTCCGCGACCGCGGTGGGCACCGGAGCCCCGCCGAGGCCCACGTTGGCGATGCGGCGCGCGTGCTCGGGCCCGAAGCCGGGGGCGTCGAGGAGGCTCGTGAGGAAGATCGTGGCGCCGGCCCCGGCCGACACGTCGGCCTCGAGGATGATCCGCAGCGCCTCCTGCGGGTCCCACTGGTCGGTCAGGTGGATCTGGTGGTGCCGGTACACGGGCAGCAGGAACGACGCGAGCATCCCGGTCATGTGCGCGAGCGGCGACGCGTTGAGGATCGGACGCGCGTCGGGGGCGAGCGCCGACAGCTGGGGCACCTCGAAGAGCAGCGAGCGGTGCGTGTGCAGCACGCCCTTGGGTTCGGCGGTCGTGCCCGACGTGTAGCCGATCATCGCGGCGGCGTCGGGGTCGATGTCGGGGGTACCGGTGAGCGGTGCCGCGTCGAGGAGGTCGGTGAACGAGACCGCACCCGGCAGCTCGGGCCCGGGCGTGCCGCTCGGGATCACGATGACATGCTCGAGCATCTCGACGCGGTCGCGGTACCCGGCGAGGTTGGCGAGGTGGTCGACGTGACCGAAGCGGTCGACCGTCACCAGAGCGCGCGCGCCGGACTGGCGGAGGATGAACTCCACCTCGCGGGCGCCGTAGAAGTGCACGATCGGGACCATCACCGCTCCGAGGCGGAAGCCCGCGCAGATCACCGACACGGACTCGGCCCAGTTGGGCACCTGGTACGCGACGACGTCGCCGACCCCGATGCCCATCCGGTGCAGCGACGCGGCGAGGCGCGACGACTGCTCGTACAACCCGCCGGTGGTCCCGGTGAAAGGATGCGTCGTCGACCAGACCCGGAACGTCAGGTCGGGCGCCGCCGAGATCTCGCGTTCGAGGAACGACGCGAACGTGTCGTCGGTCCAGTGGCCGTCGGCCCGGTACCGGTCACGCAGCTCGGCGGATACCTCGCGCAGCTCCCACATCCCCGGATCCCCCTCGTGTGCTCGAACGATGTTCTACCGCTCAGCGGGGGACGTCCCCCGCGAGGGTGATGCGGTTCATGATCCGCGTGTGGCCGTGGTAGTCGTTGATGGGGTTGTGCCACGTGCACCGGTTGTCCCACAACGCGAGGGATCCCGCCTCCCACCGGAACCGGCAGGTGTTCTCCGGACGGATCGCGTGCTGGAACAGGTACTGGAGCAACGGCCGGCTCTCGTCCTCGGTCATGTCGGTGAACCGCGCGGTGTGCGCCGGGTTCACGAAGAGCGACCTGCGCCCCGTCTCGGGGTGGGTGCGTACGACGGGGTGCTCGGCCTCGTACTCCTGGGTGTCCTCGTACCCGCTGTCCTTGATGCGGTCTTCCCGCGTCTTGGACACGTCGGCCATGGCCGAGCTGTTGACCGCCCGCAGGCCGTCGACAACCCGCCGGAGGCCGGGGGAGAGCGTCTCGTACGCGGCGTACATGTTCGCCCACATCGTGTCGCCGCCCGACGGCGGGACCTCCCGTGCGATCAGCATGGTGGCCATCGGCGGCCGCTCGAGGTACGTGGTGTCGCTGTGCCAGATCCCGCCGAAGTTCACCGCCTCGTGGGGGAGCTTGGCAACGGTGATGATCTCGGGGTAGCCCTCGATCCCCTTGACGAACGGGTACTCCACGGGCTCGCCGATCCGCCGCGCGACGGCCATGAACGCGTCGGAGTCCAGGGCGGCCTGGTCGCGGAAGAACACGACGAGGTGCTCGAGCCACGCCCGGCGGATCTCGGCGACGGTCGCGTCGGGGAGGTCCGAGGCCAGGTCGACGCCGTGGACCTCGGCGCCGAGGGCGCCGGCGATCGGGGCGACCTCGATGGTGCGGTATCCCTCGCTCACCCTGCCCGGTCTACACGACGCGTGGCTCCGTACGCAAACCCCGTTATCACTCATCGGAAACGCTCTTTCCGCCAGGACCGGCTCCCGGCGGCCCGCGACGGTTCCCCGTTCGGCCGGGCGCGGGGGCATCCTCTGGGAGCTGTCCCGGTCCCCTGCGCACCCCCGCCTCTCCCACGGAGCACTCCCTCATGAGCACATCGTCAACGGGTCGACTGGCCGGCAAGGTCGCCCTCATCACCGGCGCGGCCCGCGGCCAGGGTGAGGCGGAGGCTCGGCGGTTCTCTCGGGAGGGTGCCCGGGTCGTGCTGGCCGACGTGCTCGACGCCGAGGGTTCGGCCGTCGCGAAGGACATCGGCGACGCGGCGCGCTACGTCCACCTCGACGTGTCGAACGAGGACGGCTGGCAGGACGCCATCGACGCGGCCGAGGAGATGGGTCCGCTCAACGTGCTCGTGAACAACGCCGCGATCCTCAAGTTCACGTCGATCGCCGATACCACCCTGGACGAGTACCTCCAGGTGATCATGGTGAACCAGGTCGGCACCTTTCTCGGCATGCGCGCGGCGATCGCGCCGATGAAGCGAGCCGGCGGTGGGTCCATCGTCAACATCTCGTCGATCGACGGCATCGGCTCGAAGAACTCCCTCGTGTCCTACTCCAGCTCGAAGGGCGCGGTCCGAAGCATGACGAAGACCGCCGCGCTCGAGCTCGGGCAGTTCGGGATCCGGGTCAACTCCGTGCACCCGGGTGGCGTGTGGACCCCGATGATCGGCGACGTGCCGGCCGAGACGTTCGACGCGGGCCATCACCAGCTGCCGTTGGCGCGCGCGGCGCGTGCCGACGAGATCGCGGCGATGGTGCTGTTCCTCGCGTCCGACGAGGCGAGCTACTGCTCGGGGGGCGAGTTCGTGGTCGACGGCGGCTGGCTCGCGGGTGACATCAACCCCTTCCTCCCGGGCGCGCCGCCGCCGGCGGGCTGACCACGGCGCGCCGCCAGGCCGGTCCGTGCGTTCCTAGGCCGGCACGCGCTCCTCGGGGGCGCCGTCGCCGATCAGCAGGCTCGCGGCGGTGGCCCCGTCGACCGGACGCGAGAACAGGTAGCCCTGACCGAGCTCGCAGCCTTCGGCCGCGAGGGCGATCCGCTGCTCGGTGGTCTCGATCCCCTCGGCCAGCGACGTGAGGTTGAGCGTGCGGGCGAGCTCGAGCAGGCCGGCGATGAGCGCGGGCACGCGGTCGACCCTGGTGATCATCTCGATGAACGAGCGGTCGAGCTTGAGGATGTCGACGGGGAACTGGCGCAGGTAGCTCAGGCTCGACTGGCCCACTCCGAAGTCGTCGATGGCCACGCGCACACCGATCGCCTTGAGCGCCCGCAACCGGGCCGCGGCCTGTTCGGTGTGGTCCACCAGGGCCGACTCCGTGAGCTCGATGACGAGCGACTGCGCGGGCATGCCCGTCGCGACGAGCGCCTCCGACACGTGGTCGACGAAGTCGGCGTGCACGAGCTGGTGGCCCGACACGTTCACGCTCACCATGGGCGTCTCGCCGGAGGCCGTGGTCCCCCACCGACGGGCCTCCTCGCACGCGGCATGCAGGACCCAACGCCCGATGTCGACGATGGTGCCGTTCTCCTCGGCGATCCCGATGAACTCGGCGGGGGCGAGGAGGCCGCGGCTGGGGTGGTTCCACCGCACGAGCGCCTCGAAGCCGGTGATGTGCCCGCGGTCGAGGTCGATGATCGGCTGGTAGAGCAGCTCGAGCTCGCCACGCTGGATCGCGCTCCGGAGGTCGGCGCCGAGCTGGACCCGGGTCTGCAGGGCCGTCCCCATCGACGCCTCGAAGGGCACCGCCCGGTTCCGTCCCGTGGCCTTGGCGCTGTACATCGCGGTGTCCGCGTCGCGGAGCAGGTCGTCGGGGGTGCTCTGCCCGCCCCGGCTCGCGACGGCGATCCCGATGCTCGCGGTCACCACCATCGGCGTGCCTCGCACCTCGACCGGTTGGGCCATCGCGCTGAGGAGCCGGTTCGCGATGGTGGCGGCCTCCTCGGCGAGATCCCCCGAGGTCTCGATCAGCACGGCGAACTCGTCGCCTCCGATCCGGGCCAGGGTGTCGACCGGCCGAACCGACCGCAGGAACCGTGCCGCCGCGATGCGCAGCACGTCGTCGCCCGCCTCGTGGCCGATCGTGTCGTTCACGAGCTTGAAGCCGTCGAGATCGCAGAACAGCACCGCGACGTCGTTGCCGTCACGCGCGCGGCGCGCGAGCGCGCGCTCGATGCGGTCGCGCAGGAACGCACGGTTGGCGAGACCGGTCACGCTGTCGTGGAGCGCACGGTGCTCGAGCTCGGCCTCGGCCTCCTTGCGGGCCGTGACGTCGTGCGCGTTCACCACCATGCCGCCGACAGCCGGATCGGCGCAGTGGTTCGTGCAGAACAGCTCCATCCACAGGATCGAGCGGTCCGCGGCGATGACGCGGACCTCGCCGGAGACGGTGATCCCGGGATGGGCCAATGCGTCGTCGAGGAGTGCGCGCGCCACATCCTGGTCATCGGGATGGACGACGACGAGCGCGTTCCCACCGATCGCCCGGTCGAGGTCGTAGCCGACGAGGTTCTGGAGCGTGCCGGCCGCGTCGATCACGACGCCGTCCGGAGACAGGACGAGGAACGAGTCGCTCGCGTTGTCGGCGACCGCTCGGTAGTAGCGCTGTTGACGGTCCACCTCGCCGAACGCGGTGTCGAGCGACTCGTGGAGCCGGATGATCCGCGCGAAGACGAGGAGGACGATCAGGCCGCCGGACACGGTGAGCACCGCGGTGGTGAGCGGCTGGCCGGTGGTGCGCGACGCTACGTCGGCGGTCGGCAGTGCGATGAGCGCGACTCCGGCCGCCGCGAGCCCGGCGAGCCGCGACGGGCGACCCACGAGCTGGACCCCCCTGTGGGTGGGGTCTTCGCGGGCCCGCAACACCACGGCGATGGGCATCAGCGCATAGCCGACGAGCCACATGCCGTCGAACGCGCCCCACGTTCCGTCTTGGTACGAGTTGGTCTGCTGGAGCGCGGCGAAGGCGACGTCGGCGACGAGGATCGCCGTGATCGCCACCACGAACACCGCGATCGCCGCGCTGGTGCGCCCCGGGGACAGCAGCAGCCGCAGGAGGAAGAAGAGCAGCACCACGTCGAGCAGCGGATACAGGGCGGTCATGAGCCGGCCGGAGGTGGAGACGCCGGGATCGTTCCAGCTCGGTCCGATCACCCCGATCCAGAGGAACAGGAAGCACGCGATGCCGATCAGCGTCGCGTCGAGCGCGCTGTCGAGGTCGCGTTCGCGCGTGCGTGTGCGGAGCAACCTGGCGGTTGCGACGATGAAGCCGAGGTAGCCGACCACGTAGAACGCGTCGGCCGCCGACACGGTCGGGTCGGTGCCGATCGCGGTGAAGACGAGGTCGCCGATCACCCAGCCCGCCAGCGCCACGCCGATGAGCGCCCACGGGACGGTCGGCTGGGGCCGGCACCGGGCGAACGCGACCCAGAAGGCCGCGAGGGCCAGCACGGCGGCCGCGTTGTAGATGTCGACGGCGTTGTCGGAGGCGCGGATCAAGGGCGCGCAGAAGTACGCCAGAACGCCCAAGAAGGGCAGCAGGACAACGAGTCGCCATCGCATTCCGACCCCAGTATCGACCATCCGGGAATCCCGCTGTAGGGCCGACCGACCTGTCGTGTTGCTGCTCTCGTGCGGGTGGGCCGAGCGGTCGGGTTCTGGGGCACAATGCGGCTCGTGGCCGACCTGCTGGAGATCCGGAACGAGCATGCGTTCACTGTCGTGACCCTCGACGACGGCAAGGTGAACGTCCTGTCCCGCGAGATGTTCGCGGCGATCGACGACGCCGTCGACGCCGCCGTGGAGCGTGGCCTCCCGGTCCTCCTCGCCGGTCGCGAGGGGATCCTCTCGGCGGGCTTCGACCTGAAGGTCATCCGCCGCGGTGACGCCGACGCGCAGGCGATGGTCCGGGCCGGGTTCGAGCTCTCGTACCGGCTGCTCTCGCTCCCGGTCCCGGTGGTGATCGCCTGCACGGGCCACGCGATCGCGATGGGCGTGTTCCTGCTGCTCTCGGGCGACTACCGCGTCGGCACCTCCGGCGACTACCGCATCGGTGCCAACGAGGTGGCGATCGGGATCCCGATGCCCGACTTCGGCATCGAGATCTGTCGTCAGCGGCTCACGCCGGCCGCCTTCAACCGCGCGGTGATCAACGCCGAGATGTTCGACCCCGAGGAGGCCGTCGCCGCCGGGTTCCTCGACGTCGCCGCGAAGCGCAGCGACGTGATGGACATCGCGGAGGGGATGGCGGCGCAGCTCGGCGCGTTCGACGCCCGCGTGCACACCAAGACGAAGCTGCGCACGCGCGCGGCGTCCCTGGCCGCGATCCGAGCCGCGATCGACGCCGGCCCCGCGGCCTGGGGCCTTTCCGGCTGATCGTCGTCGTCACCCGGAGGTTCGAGTCGGTGCGCGCGTCCACCCGGTTGGTCCCGGTGACCACCGCGATGGCCGACGCGCTCCTCGCGGGCGACGCGGTGTTCACCGAGCGGTTCGGGTGGCTGGTCGCCCCGGGCTACCTCGACTTCCCCGACGTGCTGCCCGTGATGCGCGACGCACTCGCCAACGGCACCCCACCCGAGTGGTACAGCCACCTCTTCGTCGATGACTCCACCGGCACCGTCGTCGGGTTCGGCGGCTTCAAGGGCCCGCCGGTCGAGGGGGAGGTCGAGATCGGGTACAGCGTGGCCCCCGCCCATCAGCGGCGTGGGCACGCGACCGACGTGGTGCACCAGCTCGTGGGACGGGCGCGCGACGCGGGGGTCGCGGTGGTCAGCGCGCACACCCTGTCCGAGGAGAACGCGTCCACGCGGTTGCTCGCCCGGAGTGGGTTCGTGCTGATCGGCGTCGTCCCCGACGACGAGCTCGGAGCGATGTGGCGCTGGGAGCTCCCGCTCGACTGAGGCTCGCCGGCTCAGGGTCCGCACGAACGTGCGCCGGGTCGGCTTCGGCCGCGGGGCGGCGCACGCGCTCATGAAGGCTCGGGCGTGCTCCGCGCTCGAACCCGGGTCGCGACCCGGCCGGCCACGAAGCCGCCGAGCATCCCCACCCCTGCGGCGATCACGATCCCGCCGAAGAGCTGACCGGGGCGCAGTGCGGCATCGGACCCGCGCAGCAGGCCGCGCTCCTCGTCGCGCGCGAGCCAGATGCCGATCCGCACCGGGATCCACAGGACGAACGCCCCGAGGCCCGCCAGCGCGCCGTGCGTGAGCGGCGAGGCGCCCGTCCCGGCCGCCGCGGCGCGCTGCTGTGCTACCCAGCCGGCCACGAAGTACGCGCCGAGGATCAGGCCGAACAGCCCCAGCACCCAGCCCGACTCGTCGAAGTCCTCGATGCTGCGGTCGAGCCCCACCCGCACCGTGGCCACGACGACGATGAGCACCAGGCCGACGCCCGCGCCCCACAGCACCGACGACCAGTCGACCGTCGCGCCGCGCCGGGTGCCGGGCTCGGCGCCCGGGTCGGTCGGTTCGGTGGGTTCGATCGGCTCCATCGGCTCCATGGTGGCCCGTCCGGACCGCTCAGTGCTCGCGCGACGGCGCGTCGGCCTCGTGGATCAGCTCGTCGGCGGGCGTCCGGAATCCGTCGCGGAGCAGTCGGTGGCCGGGCCCGATGTCCCGCACGACGATCGCGGTGGCCAGGACCAGATACACGATCCCGATCCCGATCCGCTCCCACTCGCGTGCGTGCTCGGGGAGCGCGGCGCCGAGCACGAACTGCGAGATGAACAGGCCGAAGAGGCCGAGGGCTTCCTTCACGCTGATGCTGCGGTTGGCCAGGATGGCCACCGCGAACGCCGACTGGGCCGCGGTGAGGAACAGCTCCTCGCGCTGGAGCGAGTCGAGGGGCAGGCCCCGCGTCGCCCCGCCGAACGCCACGAACACGATGGGCAGGGAGCCGACCAGCAGCGTCCACTGGTTGACCTTCGACGACACCAGGGTGCCGAGACCGCCGTTGGTGTTGAGTCGCCACGCGAAGAGGCACGCGACCAGGAGCTCGGGGGCCTCCGAGGCGAGGGGGGCCAGCCACTGCACCAGGAGGAAGGTGCTGACCCCGAACTTCTCGCCGGTGTGCACGAGCGACTCCGCGAACGGCTCCGCACACGCCACGATGACGGCGGCGGCGTAGGCGAGCATCGCGCCCACGACGACGCGACGGCGGGCGTCGGGAAGGTCGCCGAGCAGCCGGGCCGGACCCACGAGGTGGGGCTCCTCGGCCGGGGACCGGCTGATCCGGATGCCGTAGAGGACGAAGAGGAGGATGAGCACCCCGGCGTCGAAGAGCGTCAGGTTGTGCTTCAGGGGGAGCGTCAGCGAGTAGAGCGTGGCGATGGCGAGGAAGGCGATCTCGATCGCGTGGGACCGGTCCAGGTGGACCTCGGTGTCGATCGGGCCCTCGTAGTTCTCCCGGCGCCGGATCCGGGTGAGCCGCCACGCTGCGATGAGCACGACCGCCGACCAGCCCACGCCGATCAGGAGCCGGTTGCTCCCGGTCATGTTGGCCAGGGCGAGGGGCGCGTACTTCTCGGGGTTCTCCCCGGCCTTGGCCGCGAAGGTGAAGTCGACCATGTACTCGGGGAGCACGGCGATGAGCGCCAGGACGGCGAGGGCGAGGCCGGCGGACACGTCGAGCTGGAGCGCCTCGGCCGCCCAGGCGAGCACGAAGGCCGCGCCCACGATGGCCAGGCCGTACAGGAGGACACCCACCCAGTCGGTGGGATGGAGCCCGCCCAGCCGGCACACGAGCCCGGGCAGGGTCACGGCGACCGCGGCGCCCATGAGCGCCAGGAGCCGGCCCGGATGGACCGGATTCCCGTGCCCCCCGTGGGTCGGGGTCTCCACCGGGTCGGTCACCGGACGATCCTACGGTCGGCGAACGCCCGGGAATCGCTCGGAATCGGCCGGAAACCCGCGACGGGACTCAGGTCAACCGGAATACGGTCCGATCATTCACCGTTGACGCAACTGCCCTCCCCCCGGGGCACAGCGGTGACCAAGGCGGTGATCCGGCCGTGTTTCCCACCCTCACGACCTCTGGAACCTGGCGCTCCCTCGCACGCTGTCGCGGCGTCGACCCGGTGATCTTCCACCCGGTCAACGAAGACGACGGCGACGAGGCGAAGGCCATCTGCGAGCTGTGCCCGGTCCGGGAGGCGTGCCTCGAGTACGCCGTCACGGCCCGGGAGAAGGACGGCGTCTGGGGCGGTCTCACCGCCCGGGAGCGCCGCCGTCTGATCCGCCAGCGGCGGCGCTCGGCCTGATCCTCCCCGCCCCCGGAGGGCGCCACCCCGGGCCGCTCCGGTTCGGGCCGCGACGTGGCCGTAGACTTCGCCGCTCGTGGATTTCCAGCTTGCCCCCGAGCTCGCCGAGCTCCAGGCGACCGTGCGCCGGCTCGCCCGTGACCGGATCGCGCCGCGCGCCCGCGAGATCGACGACACCGACGAGTACCCCCAGGACATCTTCGACCTCTTCGTCGACGCCGGCCTGACCGGGCTCTGCGTCCCCGAGCACCTGGGCGGCTCCGGCGCCGGGATCTTCGGGCTCACCCTCGCCATCGAGGAGGTGGCGAAGTACTCGAACGCCGCGTCCCTGATGCTCCTCCTCACCCGCCTGCCCACGGGACCGCTCCTCATCGCCGGCACCGAGGAGCAACAGCGCCGGTTCGTCACTCCGGTGGCCACGGGGGCCCAGCGCGCCGCCTTCGGGCTCTCCGAGCCGCAGGCCGGCAGCGACGTCATGGGCATGCGCACCCGGGCCGTGCCCGATGGCGACGACTGGGTGATCACCGGGAGCAAGTGCTGGATGTCGGGCGTGCTCCAGGCCGACTGGTACTGCGTGTTCGCCAAGACCGGGGCGCCCGACTCGCGGGCCCACGACAGCATCACCTGCTTCATCGTCGAGCGATCGAGACCCGGCGTGTCGGTCGGCTCGGTCGACCGCAAGATGGGCGTCAAGGGCGTCGACACCGGCGAGCTGCTGCTCGACGGCGTGCGCGTGCCGGCGGAGAACGTCGTCGGCCAGGTGGGCGGCTTCCGGCTCGCGATGCTCGGGCTCAATGCGATGCGGCCGATCGTCGCGGCACGGGGGGTCGGGCTCGCGGAGGGCGCGTTGATGTACGCGGTCGACTACGTCAAGCAGCGCGCCGCGTTCGACCGGACCATTGCCGACTTCCAGGGCATCCAGTGGAAGATCGCGGAGCTGGCCGCCGAGATCGAGGCCGCCCGGCTGCTCACGTACCGGGCCGCGTGGATGGCCGACCGCGGGGAGTTCACCCGCGAGCACGTGCCGTTCCTGTCGATGGCGAAGTACTACGCGACCGAGCTCGCGGTGAAGGTCTCCAACGAGGCGATGCAGATGCTCGGGGCCGCCGGGTATATGAAGGACCACATGACGGAGCTGTACTACCGCGACGCCAAGCAGCTCACCATCGTCGAGGGCACGTCGCAGATCCAGCTCGGCCTCATCGCCGGCGGGGTCCTGCGGGGCGACCTGTGGTGGGACTGACGGGCCGGACGGGACGACCGCGACGATGAGCGAATCGACCACGGTGTTCACCGACGCGCTGGCCCATCTGGTCCGGCGTGAGGAGCTGCCCGCCGAGCTGGCGGAGGCGGCGCTCGCCACGATCCTGCGGGGCGAGGCCACCGACGCCCAGATCGCCGGCTTCGCCGTCGCGCTGCGGGCGAAGGGGGAGACCCCGGCGGAGCTGGCCGCGCTCGTCCGCACGATGGTCCGCTTCGCCGAGCCCGTGCCCGTGCACGATCCCGCCGCCGTGATCGACACCTGCGGGACCGGAGGCGACCGGGCGGGCACGGTGAACGTCTCCACGATGGCGGCGCTCGTCGCGGCCGGCGCCGGGGCCCGGGTGGCCAAGCACGGCAACCGGGCCGCCTCGTCGCAGTGCGGGTCGGCCGACGTGCTCGAGGAGCTCGGCGTGGTCATCGACCTCGCGCCCGAGGGCGTGGCCCGCTGCATCGAGGAGGTGGGCATCGGCTTCTGCTTCGCGCCGCGGTTCCACCCCGCGCTGCGGTTCGCCGCCGGGCCGCGCCGCGAGCTCGGCGTGCCCACCACGTTCAACTTCCTCGGTCCGCTCGCCAACCCCGCGGGCGTCGGTCGTCAGTCGGTGGGGGTGTCGGATCCGGCCATGGCCGAGCGCGTCGTCGGTGCGCTCGCGCAGCTGGGCAAGGCCCACGTGCTCGTCTTCTACGGCCACGACGGGCTCGACGAGCTCACCACCACCGCCTCGTCCACGGTCTACGAGCTGCGCGACGGTGAGGTGCGCCGGTGGGTGGTCGACCCCTCCGAGCTCGGGTTGCCTCGCGCCGAGCGTGCCGACCTCGTGGGCGGCGATGCCGCGGCCAACGCCGCGATCGTGCACGACGTGATGGGCGGCGCGCCCGGCGCGGCCCGCGACATCGTGGTGCTCAACGCCGCGGCCGCGCTGATGGTCGCCGACCTCGCCGACGACCTCGCGATCGGGGTGGCCCTGGCCCAGGCGGTCATCGACGACGGCCGGGCCGCCGCCGCGCTCGAGCGCTTCGTCGCGGTGAGTCGGCGCGAGCGGGAACGGGAGCAGGCCGGGTGAGCAGCACCGGCGACCCGCGCCGCCCGGTCTCGTCGGGGACCGGCGCGCCCCCGCCGCGCCGCTCCGGCGGTGCCGCGCCCGCGCCCGCGACTCCGGCGGCCGCCGCGCCGGCGCCCAGCCGCCGCGCCCCCGTGGTCGCCCCGCAGGAGCCGCCGGCCCCGGCCGACTCCAGCCGGCGGGCCCGCCGCGAGCAGGCCGCGCCGAAGCCCGCGTCGCGCAAGCCCCCGATCTGGCTCCGGGTGGTGGCCTGGGTCGTCGCGGTGCCGCTGGGCCTGGTCCTCGTCGGGATCCCCGCCCGCAAGGCCGGCTACCTCGACAGCCAGAAGCTGCTCGACATCGTGATCGGGCGTGACAGCGGCCGCTACGTGCCGCTCCTGGTGATCGTGCTGCTGTGGGCGCTCGTCACCGCGATCCTCGTGCAGATGATCGTGGAGGGCGGCGGCTGGCTGCTGCGCCGTCGCCGCGCCCGCAAGGGCACGCCTGCCTCCGTCTGAGCCTCAGCGGGCGGGACGCACGGTGTCGGCGGCGGTGCGGGCCGGGGCGTAGCGGGGGAGTGCGGGCAGGGTGGACGCGAGCAGTCCGTCGGCCCGGTGCACGAGCCGGGGGCCACGCGGCGTGCCGAAGAGGAACCGCGCGACCACGAGCAGCTCGTCGATCTCGTCCTTGCCCGCGGGGGCCGACGGGTCGCCGGCCGGGGGCGTGAGCAGGTCGCCCGCGAGGCGGCCGCCGTCGATCTCGACGGTGCCGTGCGCGTCTTCCACCGTGACGCGCCCCGCGACGCGCGCGGCGCGCACGAGGCGCTCGCGCTCCAGGGCGCGGGAGAGCGCGGCGAGGCGGTCGCGGGTGAGCGCCGCCTCCTCGAATCGCTCGTCGTGTGCGAGTGCGTGCATCCGCGCCTCCAGGGGGTCGAGCAGCGCGGTGGGCTCGGTGTCGAGCCCGCGCGTCACCTGCTCGACGAAGCGCGCGTACTCGTCGGCCGCGGTCGCGCCGCTGCACGGGCAGGACGACGCGCCGAGCACCGCGGGCAGGCACGCCTCGCCGCCGAGCTCGGCGGTGCGTCCGATGCGACGGGTGCACCGCCGCAGCGGCACCGCGCTCTCGATCGCTTCGCGCACGACCTGCGCGGCGCGGGCGGAGCGGAACGGGCCCAGGTAGCGCGCGCCGTCGGGCTTGTGTGCACGGACGACCGCGAGCCGGGGAAACCGTTCGTCGGTCAGCTTGAGGTAGGAGTACGAGCGCCACGCCTTGGCCTGGCGGTTGAACCGTGGCTCGTGCTCGTGGATCAGCCGGATCTCGCGGACCGCGGCCTCGAGCGGGTGGCGGCAGGGGATGACATCGATGGCCTCGACCTCGCGTAGCAGCTGCGGCACCTTCCGCCGGTCCTCACTGCTGAAGTAGCTGCGCACCCGGGCGCGCACGTTGGTGGCCTTGCCGACGTAGAGCACCCGGCCGCCGCGGTCGCGGAAGATGTACACGCCCGGGGTGCGGGGCAGCCGGGCCGTGAGCGCGAGCTTCCCCGACGACGGGTGCGCGCGCATGGTGGGGAGCGCGAGGAGGTCATCGAGGCCGAAGACACCGAGAGTGCCCGCGCGCTCGAGCAGCGCGTGGAGCACCTCGAGCGTGGCGTGTGCGTCGGCGAACGCGCGGTGGTTGGGCTCGACGGTGGTGCGCATGTGCCGCGCCAACGTGCCGAGACGGAGGTTGGGGACCTCGTCGCGCACGAGGCGCCGGGCGAGCGCGACGGTGTCGACGCGGGTGTGGCGGAGGCGGTCGTATCCGTGGGCGGCCAGCGCGGCGTCGAGGAACGCGACGTCGAACCGCACGTTGTGGCCGGCGAGGACCCGGCCCGGCCCGGGCGTGCCGAGGAACTCGAGGAAGTGGGGGAGCACGTCGCCGATCCGGGGCGCGGGCAGCACCATCGCCTCGGTGATCCCGGTGAGGTAGGTGATCGTGGGCGGGATCGGCACGCCCGGGTTCACCAGCGTCTCGAAGCGGCCGAGGCACTCGCCGCCGCGGTACTTCACCGCCCCGATCTCGGTGATCGCGCAGGTGGCGGGCGAGCCGCCGGTGGTCTCGACGTCGACCACCACGAAGGTCACGTCGTGGAGCGGGGTGCCGAGGTCTTCGAACGTCCGCTGGCCCACGGGATCGAGGTGGGGGAACCACTCGGGCATGGCGCCAGGTTATCGAACAGACGTTCGCCGCGCGGGGAGGCTCGATATGCTGCCCACCTCATGACCGTTCGGTACCGCTGCCGCGGGTGCGGAAACCTGACCCGCTTCGACGTGGTGGCCACCCGGCGGACCCGGGCGTTCCACCACTTCAGCGTGGGTGGCGACCTCAGCGTGGAGGACGAGGTC
>JBAZYX010000016.1:0-47151 GCA_041659105.1 Acidimicrobiia bacterium | reverse complement strand
CTCGAGCGCCGCGGATTTCGTGAGCCCGGTGACCCCGAACTTGCTGGCCGCGTAGCTCGTCATCCCCGCCACGCCCACGATCCCGTCGATCGACGAGATGTTCACGATCGAACCGCCCCCGCCGTCGCGCATGACCGGGACGACCGCGCGCATGCCGAGGAGCACACCGTCGAGGTTCACCGCGAGGATCCGGCGGTGGTCGTCCCACGCCATGTCCTCGAGCACCACGGGCGGCACCGCGATCCCGGCGTTGTTCACGAGCACGTCGATCCGGCCGAAGGCGTCCACGGTGGCGCGCACCGCGTGGTCCCATCGCTCCGGGTCGGTCACGTCGAGGGGCACCGCGATCGCGGCGTCGCCGATCTCCCCGGCCACCTCGCGCGCGGTGTCGGCGAGCACGTCGGTCACCGCCACCCGCGCGCCCTCCGCGACGAAGCGCCGGGCCTCGGCCGCGCCCTGGCCCATCGCCGCGCCCGTGATCAGCGCGACCTTGCCCTCGAGCCGGCCGGGGTGCGGCTCGGCCACCGGCGGAGCCCTACGCCGGCATCGCCAGGCCGCCGTCGACGACGAGGGTCTGGCCGGTGCAGAACTTGGCGTCGTCGGACGCGAAGAACACCGCCGCGCCGGCGAGGTCCTCGGGCTCGAGCCGCTGCTTCATCGCGGTCATCGCGGTCATGCCCTCGAGGAACATCTCGGGCACGACCTTCTTCGTGGCCTCGGTCATGGTGATGCCCGGCGCGATGCAGTTGACGGTGATGCCGTACTGCCCGAGCTGCGCGGCCATGAACTTCGTGAGCCCGACGATCCCCCACTTGGTGATCGAGTAGCTGTAGTTGCCCAGGCCCGTGAAGTCCATCGGCGGGAACATGTACGAGTACGCCGCACCCGACGACTGGTTGACGATCCGGCCCCAGCCCTTCGCGGCCATGACGGGCGCGACGGCGCGGCCCATGAGCCAGGAGCCGTGCTGGTTCACCGACGTCACCTTGAGCAGGTACTCGTAGCTCGTGTCGGTGTTGTCGATGTCGTGGTAGAGCGCCGCGTTGTTGATCAGGATGTCGATCGTGCCGAACCGCGCGACGGTCGCGTCGGCGCAGCCCTGCGCGGACTCGGGGTCGGAGATGTCGGTGCGCACGAACTCCGCCTCGCCCTTGCCCGCGAGGTCGGCCATGGCCGCGGCGGCGCGCTCCTCCGAGATCTCGGCCACCACGACGTTGGCCCCCTCGGCGAGGAACCGCTGCGCGTAGCCGAGTCCGATGCCCTGGCCCGCCCCGGTGATGACCGCGACCTTGCCCTCGAGTCGGCCCATGACTACCCCTCGGCCTTCCGCCGGTGGATCAGGTTGAAGCGCTCGGTCACGACGGGCTCTCCGGCGGCGTCGCGCCACACGGTCTCCATGACGATGAACGTCATGATCGAGCCCTTCGACTCCTTCTCGTAGAGGTCGGTGATGTGGCCCTCGCCGTCGAGCACGTCCCCCTCGACGATCGGCCGGTGGAAGACGAACTCCTGCTCGCCGTGGAGCACGAGGCCGCCGTGGGCCATGAGCGCGCCCATGACCCCGAACATCGGGTTCTGCCCCCCGGTCGGGTCCGGTGGCTGCTCCTCGGCCCGGGTGCCCTGGTGTCCCATCACGAACGAGAACGTCGGCGGCGCCGGGATCCCGGAGAACCCGGCGGCGGCCGCGGCGCTCGCGTCGTGGTAGATCGGGTTGTCGTCCTTCAGCGCGGTCGCGAAGAACTCGATCGGCCCCCGTTCCACGCGCACGCGGCGTGCGCTCGTCGGCTTGCCGATGATGCTCGTGTCGACCGCCATTTGACCTCCGCTCCGGACCCCGCGGTACGTTGACGCCCACGTCAGGTTTCGACTGATCGGCAGTTTCTTTCCCAGGGGGTTGAACGCGCAAATGGGCATGCTCGACGGCAAGGTCGCCATCGTCACCGGAGCGGGTCGGGGGGTTGGTCGCGGTGAGGCCGTCGCCCTCGCCGCCCACGGGGCCAAGGTCGTGGTCAACGACCTCGGCGCCTCCATCCAGGGAGAGGGGTCCGACCTCAGCCCCGCCCAGGAGGTGGTCGAGGTCATCGAGAGCCGGGGCGGCGAGGCCGTCGTCAACGGCGACGACGTCAGCGACTTCGACGGCGCGAAGCGCATCGTCGAGAGCGCGATCGACACGTTCGGCCGCCTCGACGTGCTCGTGAACAACGCGGGGATCCTGCGCGACCGCATGATCTTCTCCATGAGCGAAGAGGAGTTCGACTCCGTCATCCGCGTGCACCTCAAGGGCACCTTCAACACGATGCGCCACGCTTCGGAGTACTGGCGCACCGAGTCGAAGGAGGGCCGCCAGCCCCGGGCCTCGGTCATCAACACCGTCTCGAGCGCCGGCCTCCAGGGCCAGGCCAGCCAGGCCAACTACGGCGCGGCGAAGGCCGGCATCGCGGCGATGACGATCATCGCCAGCCTCGAGCTCGTGCGCTACGGCGTGCGGGCCAACTGCATCGGCCCGGGCGGCTTCACCCGCATGGTCGGCGCGGCGATGAAGGACGTGACGGTCAAGAACCCCGACGAGTACGAGACCTTCGACCGCATGAACCCGGGCAACTCGGCGCCCGGCGTGGTGTGGCTCGCGTCCGACGACTCGATCCCCGTCACCGGCCAGGTGCTGCGGGTGGTGGGCAACTCGCTCGCGGTGTACAAGCCGTGGGACCTCGGCCAGCAGTTCTTCTCGCAGGACAAGGAGGGCAACCCCACCCAGTGGGACCCCACCGAGATCGGCCCGACCCTCCACAAGTTCGTGTTCAACACGATCAACCCGGGCATCGCCCGCCTCGGGATCGGCTGACGTCCCCACCCCTAGTCTCTCGTCCGAGACGAGCCAATCCGTTCGACCCGAGGAGACCCCGTTGCCGACGCGCGACTACGAGACGGTGACCTACGACGAGCGCGACGGCGTCGCGTGGGTCACGCTGAACCGGCCCGAGCGCCACAACGCGTTCAACCACAAGATGCAGAAGGAGCTGCGCGACATCTGGCGCAGCATGCGGTTCAACGAGGACGTGCGGGTCGCGGTGCTCACCGGCGCCGGCGAGAAGGCGTTCTGCACGGGCATCGACCGCATGGAGCAGATGGGCGGCGACAGCTCCGAGGACAGCGACTACAGCCTGGTCGGGTCGCACGGCGGCACGCCGTTCCACTTCAACGACCCCGGTGACAACCTGGGCCCGAAGAGCTGCGACCTGTGGAAGCCGGTCATCGCGGCCGTCAACGGCATGGCCTGCGGCGGCGCCTTCTACATGCTCGGTGAGGTCGAGTTCATCATCGCGGCGGAGCACGCCACGTTCTTCGACCCCCACGTGACCTACGGCATGACTGCGTCGTTCGAGCCCATCCACATGTCCGGCATCACCCCGTTCTGCGAGATCATGCGCATGTCGCTCATGGGCAACTACGAGCGGGTCACAGCGCAGCGGGCCCACGAGATCGGCATGGTGTCCGAGGTCGTCCCCGGCGACCAGCTCCTCGACGCCGCCGGATTCTGCGCCAACGCGATCGCGCAGCAGCCGAAGCTGGCCATCGAGGGCACGGTGCGAGCCCTGTGGGGCGCCCGCGAGTTCGGGAGCCGGGCCGCGGTGCGCCTCGGGTACGCGTACGTGGGCCTCGGCACCAGCCAGGACTCCATCGCCGAGGGCCAGAAGGTGTTCGAGTCGGGCAAGCGGATCGAGTGGAGAGGACGCTGAGCACGAACCCGGAGTCGTTGGGCTCGTCGAAGCGCGTCGCCATCGTCGGCGCAGCACTGTCGGATTGCGGTCGGGTCGACGACAAGACCGCGTTCGAGCTCCACTACCAGGCCACCGCGCGTGCGATCGCCGACGCCGGGCTGACCAAGGACGCCATCGACGGCTTCGGCTCGTGCGGCACCGGGATGCAGCCGCCGGTCGAGGTCGCCGAGTACTGCGGTCTGCGCCCCAACTGGGTCGACAGCACGAGCGTGGGCGGGAGCTCGTGGGAGTTCATGGTGGAGCACGCCACCGCCGCGATCCAGGCCGGGCACGTGGAGACGGTCGTGCTCGCGTACGGGTCGACCACCCGCGCCGATCTGAAGAAGAAGCGGCGGATGGCGAACATCGCGTTCGCCGCCCGCGGCCCGTACCAGTTCGACGTGCCGTTCGGGCACACGCTGATCTCCAAGTACGCGATGGTCACCCGGCGCCACATGATCGAGTTCGGGACCACGATCGAGCAGCTCGCCGAGGTCGCGGTGAGCACGCGGTACAACGCGTCGCTCAACCCCGAGGCGTACTACCGCGACCCGATCACCATCGACGACGTGCAGAACAGCCGCATGATCGCCGACCCGTTCACCAAGCTCCACTGCTGCATACGCTCCGACGGCGGGGGCGCCGTGGTGCTCACGAGCGAGGAACGGGCGCGCGACCTCGCGCAGACGCCGATCCTCGTGCTCGGCACCGGTGAGGCCGTGTCCCACACGACGATGAGCGAGTGGCCCGACGTCACCGAGTCCCCGGCGTACCGCTCCGGACGTCTGGCGTTCGAGCGCGCCGGCGTGACGCCCGCCGACATCGACTGCTGCCAGTTCTACGACGCCTTCACCGGCAGCGTGGTGCTCACGTTCGAGGCCCTCGGCTTCTGCGGGAAGGGTGAGGGCGGTGCCTACGTGGCCGACGGGAAGCTGCGGCTCGGCGGCGCGATGCCCACCAACACCGACGGCGGCGGGCTCTCGGCCTGCCACCCCGGGATGCGGGGGATGTTCCTGCTCGTAGAGGCCGTGCGCCAGCTCCGGGGCCAGGCCGACGGGCGTCAGGTGCCCGACGCCGAGCTCTGCGCGGTCAACGGCACCGGCGGCTGGTTCACCTCGACGAGCACGCTCATCCTCGGCCGCGGCTGACTCATCCGCCCGGGGCCCGCGCTCCGGAGACCGGGCATGACCGTCCGGCCGGAGTCGCACGCCCCCGCGGCACCCTCGACCGCGCCCGCCGCCCCCGCGGGACGGTCACCGGCCGGGCGGCGGTCGTGGGCGGTCGAGCTGGTCCCGCAGTACCTGCTCGGCGCCGCGGCGCTCTTCTTCGCCGTCACGAAGGGGAACGCGCTGCGGTCCGCCCTGCAGAGCCCGCAGGCCATCGCGATCAACACCGCGATCGCGCTGGCGTGGCTGGCGTTCTCCCTGGTGCTGATGCCGCGCCTCGTGCGGCGCCAGGGTCCCCGCGTCGTGATCACGAGCGTCGTCGCCGTCGCGCTCGCGTGGGTGCTGTTCGCGAACGCGTACCGCGACGAGCGGGTCGTCGAGACGCTGCGCGGCCTCGATGCGCCCGCCGCGCCGGTCACGCCGGAATCCGCCCCGCCGAAAACCGACCCGCCGAAGACCGCCCCGCCGGACACCGCCGCGGCCACTCCGGTCCCGGACCCGACGACGCCGGCCGGTCCGGTTCGCCTCCGCAGCGCTGCGCTGCGCGGCATCGGCCACCGCGCGTCCGGAACCGCGTCCGTCATCCGCCGTCCCGACGGAAGCCACGTCGTCGGCCTCGAGGACATCGACATCGAGCCGGGTCCCGACTACCGCGTCTACGTCGTGCCGGGGAACACCGAGCGCACCGCCGAGGGCGCCGTGGAGCTCGACGCGCTGCGGGGCAACCAGGGCACCCAGTTCTACGACGTCCCCCGCGACGTCGCGGTCGACGAGGGCGAGTGGACGGTGCTCGTGTGGTGCAAGCGCTTCGCGGTCCCGGTCGCGGCCGCCGTCCCCGTCTGACCCCCTCAGACGGCCGGGCCGGGGGCGCCGAAGAAGCCCCGGTGCACGATGCGGGCGAGCGTGTCGAGCATGACCTCGTCGTCGCCGACCACCTGACGGGACGCGACCACGTAGCTGAACCGTTCGATCATCGCCATGAGCGCGGTGACCGCCACGTGCTCGTGCTCGACCGTGCCCACCGATCGCATCCGGGCGCCGAGCTCGTCGCCGATCGCGGAGAACGCCTTGAAGCCGAGTCGGTCGACGTCGGGGTCGCCCACCTGGCCCTCCATCCAGGCGCGGATGACCGGGCCGTAGCGGCGGTACACGGCGAGGAACGACGCGAGGAACCGGCGGAGCTCGGTGAGCCCGTCGGGTCCGTCGTCGATCGGGCCGATTTCGTTGGCGAGGTCGGTGAGGCGCTGCGCGCAGTCGACGGCCAGCGCGCGCAGCAGATCCTCCTTGTTCGCGAAGTACAGGTAGAAGGTGCCGTGCGAGGTCTTCGCGACGCGCACGACGTCGTCGACCCGGGTGGCGTGGTACCCGCGCGTCGAGAACACCTCGAGCCCGGCGTCGAGCAGACGCTGCATCGTGCGCCGTCCCTGCGCCCGCAGCTCGCGCTGCTGCGCGGGCGTCCCCGCCCGTGGATCGTCCGGCGGCGACTTGTACGATTCGGCCACTCTCCCGCCCTTCCCGCTTCGCCACCGCCCCAGGGAGCGCCCCGATGATCCCGGAAACCCTACGCGAAGCCGCCCGACGATTCGGCGACTCGGTGGCCTACGTCACGCCCCAGGGGTGGCCGATCACCTACGGCGAGCTCGACCGGACCTCCGACGAGGCCGCCGTGGGCCTGCGGCGACGGGGCGTGAGCGTCGGCGACGTGGTGAGCCTCGTGCTCCCGCCGGGGATCGAGTACCTCGTCGCGTACCTCGCCGTGGCCAAGGTGGGAGCGATCACCGCGGGCGTCAACGACAAGCTCGCGGCGCCGGAGCGGGCGAAGATCCTCGAGCTCGCGGGGCCGGCGCTCGTGCTCGCCGCGCCGGGCAGCGCCGACTCCCCGTTCCCCACCGAGGTGTACGCGCCGGCCGAGTCGATCGACGCGCTCCTCACCGGCCTGAGGGTCGCGGGCGACGCGCCGCCGGTCCTCCCCGACGATCCCGACCGCGCCGTCGCGATCGTGTTCACCTCCGGGACCACCGGCACGCCGAAGGGCGCGCTCTACGGCAACCGGCAGCTGCGCTTCATCACCGACACCGATGTGGGCGACGGCTGGGGCACCGGCGGGAAGAGCTACAACGGCACGTCGAGCGCGACGCTCGGCTTCATGAGCAAGCTCCCCGGCAACCTGCGCCGCGGCGGCACCGCGTTCATGATGGCGCGCTGGTCGGCCCGGGCCACGCTCGAGCTGATCGCCCGCGAGCGGATGACCTCGATCGGCGGCGTGCCCACGCAGCTCGCGCTGATGCTGCGCGACCCGGACTTCGACGCGTACGACCTGTCGTCGGTGCGGGCGATCATCTCCGGCGGCGCCCCGATGACGCCGTCCCTCGCCGCGGAGGCCCGGGCCCGGTTCCACGCGCCACTCGCCACCCGCTACTCCTGCACCGAGGCCGGGATCGGCCTGGGCACCGCGTTCGACGACCCCGACGAGGACGCCGTCGTGAGCGTGGGCCGGCCGCTCCCCGGCGTCGAGCTGGTCCTCCTCGACGACGACCACCCGGTGCCCGCGGGCGAGGTGGGCGCGGTGTGCCTACGCTCCCCCGCGGCCATGACCGGCTACTGGAAGGACCCCGAAGGCACCCGCGCCGCGTTCACCGACGACGGCTTCGTCCGCACCGGCGACCTCGGCTGGGTCGACGACCGGGGCCGGCTGCGACTCGTGGGCCGCCACAAGGAGATGTACGTGCGCGGGGGGTACAACGTGTACCCGGTCGAGGTCGAAGCCGTGCTCTCCACCGCGCCCGATGTCGCCGCGGTCGCGATCGCCACTCGTCCCGACGAGCTCATGGGCGAGATCGGGGTGGCCTGCGTCGTCCCGCGCGACCCCGCCGACCCGCCGACGCTCGAACGCCTCCGGGCGTTCGCCGGCGACCAGCTCGCCAAGCACAAGCTCCCCGAGGCCGTGGTGGTGGTCGACGCCCTCCCGCTCACCGCGGCCGAGAAGGTCGACCGCCGCGCCCTCGCCCGCCTGGCCAACCCCGACTCCTGACGGGCCCGTCAGGTAGGGTCCCGGGCGATGGAACTGGAGTTCACCGAAGACCAGGAAGAGCTGCGCGACGGCGTCCGCACGATGCTCGCGGGCGAGTGCCCGATGACCTTCGTGCGCGAGGTCGTGGAGCGCGGCGCGTCCCCCGATCCGTTGTGGCAGCAGATGGTGGAGCTCGGCTGGCCCGCGCTCACCGTCCCGGAGGAGTTCGGCGGTCTGGGCCTCGGGGCCGTGGAGCTCGCCGTCGTGGTGGAGGAGCTCGGGCGCGTCGTCGCGCCGGGGCCGTTCCTCCCGACCACCACCCAGTTCCTGCCCGCAGTGCGCGAGCTCGGCACCGCCGAGCAGCAGGCGCGCTTCTTCGGTGGCGTCGCCGAGGGCACGATCACCGGCACGCTCGCCCTGCTCGAACCGGGCCACGGCATCGGGCTCGGCGGCCTCACCACGACCGCCACCGAGACCGCCGACGGCGTCGTGCTCGACGGCCTGAAGGACTTCGTGGTGGAGGGCGCATCGGTCGACGAGATCGTGGTCGTCGCCCGCCTCGCCGGCTCCGACGCGCCGGATGCCGTCGCGGCCGTGGTCGTCCCCGCCGCCGACGCGCACATCGAGCCGATCACCGCGTTCGATGCCACCCGCGGCCTGGCCCGCGTCGCCCTCGACGGCGTGGCCGTCTCGGCCGATCGCGTGCTCGGAACGCCCGGCACGCTCACCACCATCGGCGTGGAGCGCGTGCTCCACGAGGCGGCCACCGCGATGGCCATCGAGAGCGTGGGCACCTGCCAGACGATGTTCGACGTCACCCTCGACTACGCCAAGCAGCGCGAGCAGTTCGGCGTGCCGATCGGATCGTTCCAGGCGGTGAAGCACAAGTTCGCCGACCTCGTCGTCGCCCTCGAGAAGGCCCGGGCCTCGGGCTACTTCGCCGCGCTCACCATCGCGGAGGACGACGAGCGCCGCGCGATCGCGTCGTCGGCGGCCAAAGTCGCCGCGGCCGACTGCGAGCGGATGATGAGCAAGGAAGGCATCCAGCTGCACGGTGGCATCGGCTACACGTGGGAGCACGACATGCACCTCTACGTGCGCCGGGCGAAGTCGTGCAGCCTGCTCTTCGGCAGCCCCGCCGAGCACCGCGAGCGCATCGCCCGCCTGCTCGGCCTGTGACCCCCCGGGGCCGCCGCCCCGGACGCGAAGACCCCGAACGCGAACGTGCGCCCCAACCGCGAGGTGGGGCGCACGCTGTCGACGCGTCGTTCAGGTGGAGACGATCAGAAGATGAGGACCCACATCAGGTACCAGACGACCACGAGCACCAGGCCGGTGCCGATGGCCCGCTTGTGGTTCTCGTAGAACCAATTGGTGCCCTCGGGCTTGGTGCCCCCGATGATGCCCAGGCAGTTGAGCTCGAACACCAGCCAGATCACCAGCGTGATGGCCCAGTAGATGGCGCGGTTGCCGCCCTTCACGTCCCAGCCGATGCTGCCGAAGAAGTGCGCAGCGCCGACCATGAAGAACAGCATCGCGAACGAGAAGATCGTGTTCTGCCGGGAGGCCAACGCGCCCTTCCGACCCGCGGCCGCGGCGTCGGGGTCGGCCTCGCCGCCGGCGAGGACGTTGCGGGCGTTGGCGATCACCTTGCGCTGGTTGGGCCAGATCACCAGCCAGACGTTGGCGAACATCGTCACCGCGAGCAGGATCCCCGTCGAGATGGCGACACCTTCGGCCGTCTTCCAGTAGTCGGAGTTCTCCATCGGGTTCGTCGGGTCGGTGACGAGGATGAGGATGCCCATCGCGAGCGTCGCCACGGCCGCCCAGCGGAACCACCACAGGGCCCGGGACGCCAGCTTGTCGACCGCCTGGTTCCGCGCGCCGGCATCGAGCTCGGCGAACGACGGCACCTGCACGAAGTTGAAGTAGTAGAGCAGCCCGATCCAGGTGATGCCGGCGAGCACGTGGGCCCACCGGGCCAGGAACTCGAGTCCGCCGTCGCTCTTCTTGAAGACAATCAGGATGTCGACCGCAAGCGCGTCCACGCTCCCCCTCCGCAGCTCAGTGATTTCGCCGGAACGTAGCACCGCGCGGGCCGGTCCCGCGGGATGAGCGCCCCGGTGCCCGCGCGGGTCACCCACCGTCCGGCGGAGTGTCGACGGCCCCATGCGGAACCGACTGCTCCTGGCGTGCTTCGTGGCCTTCGAGGGGGCCGCCCTCGTGGTGTCGTGGTCCCGGATCCCGGTGCCCGACCCAGTCGACTGGGGCGACCCCGCCGGCTGGCTCCACCGGGCCGACCCCGAGTCGGCGCTCCTGGCCGTGGGGCGGCTGCTGGCGATCGCGATCGCGGCCTGGCTCCTCCTGTCGACCCTGGTCGCCGTCGGGGCGCGCCTGTGCCTGGCCACGCTCCGGCTTCCTCGCCGCGTCCAGGTCGTCGCCCGCGCCGCGGGCCGCGTCGCCCCGGGTGTGGTACGCCACGTCGTGGAGGGGGCGATCGCGGTGAGCCTGGTCACCGCGGCCTCGGGCGGGCGACCCGCGTTCGCGGCGACGAGCGCGGCTCCCTACGCCCCCGCGCCGGCGGCCGCGGCCCGACCCCTCGTGGCGCCCCTCGCCCCCGTCCGCGACGGCCGTCGGGCCGCGCCCGCCGCGCCCGCCGCGCCCGCCGCGCCCGCCGCGCCCGCCGCGCCCGTCGCGCCCGTCGCGGTCACCCCGACCACCCGGCCACCGCTCAGCCTCGTACCCCCGCCGGATCCCGCGCCGGCTCCGGCCCCGCCCCCCGCCAACGGGGCTGCGGGTCGCCACCTCGTCGCCAACGGCGAGAGCCTCTGGACCATCGCGCGCGACCACCTGCGCGCCCTCGGCCTCCCCGACGACGACGTCACGGTCGACCGCTACTGGCGGGCGCTGTGCGACGCGAACCGGGCGGGCCTCGCCTCGGGCGACCTGAACCTCCTGCACCCCGGCGACGACCTCGACCTCCCGCCGGTCGCCTAGCACCTGTTTGGACGTTCTGTCGGCCCCTGGGCCGACGAAACGTCCAAACACGGGGCCTACGGGTCGCGGGGCAGGCCGAGGACGCGCTCACCGATGATGTTGCGCTGGATCTCGCTGGTGCCGCCGGCGATCGTGAGGTTCCGGTTGAACAAGAAGCCCCGGCTCCACATCTCGGCCGCGCCGCCGGCGACCGTGCCCTCGGGCCCGGAGAGGTGCAGCCCGATTTCCATGACCTTCTGGTCCTGGAGCACGCCGAGGAGCTTGCGGACCGCGGCCTCCGAGCCGCTCGGGTCGGCACCCGCGAGCGCGGCGAGGGTGAGCCGGTAGCCCAGGCACGACAGCGCGTGGGCCGACACCACGAGCGACCCGAGGTCGTCGAGGACCCGCGGGTCGGCGGTGTGGTCACCCGCCACGACCAGCTCGAGCACCTGCTCGAGGCTGTGGCCCAGCGTCTGGCTCCCGCCCATGAAGACCCGCTCGTTCGCGAGCGTGGTGCGCGCCGCGCGCCACCCGTCGTGCTCGGCGCCGACGAGACAGTCGTCGGGGACGAAGACGTCGTCGAAGAACACCTCGTTGAAGAACGCGTCCCCCGTGAGCTCGCGCAGCGGGCGGATGTCGATGCCCGGGCTCTTCATGTCGAGCATGAAGCAGCTGATGCCGTCGTGCTTCGGTGCGTCGGGGTTCGTGCGGGCGAGCAGGATCCCCCAGTCGGCCTGCTTCGCCATCGACGTCCAGACCTTCTGCCCGCTGAGGACCCAGCCGCCCTCGACGCGCGCCGCGCGCGTGCTCAACGCCGCGAGGTCGGACCCCGCGCCGGGCTCGCTGAACAGCTGGCACCACGTGATGTCGCCGTGGAGCGTGGGCGGGATCCAGCGCTGCTGCTGCTCCTCGGTGCCGTACATGATCACCGGGGGCAGGGCCCACGCGCCGATGACGATCGAGGGCCGCGGCACCTTCGCGTTGCGGAACTCCTCCTCGATCACGATCTGCTCGACCGCACGGGCCGCGCGGCCCCAGGGCGGCGGCCAGGTGGGCGAGAGGTACCCGGCGTCGGCGACCCGGCGGCGCTGCTCCGCCGGGCCGAGGTCCTTCACCTCGGCGAGGAACGCGCGCAGCTCGGTGCGGATGGCGTCGCCCTCGGGCCCGAGGTCGACCGACATCGGCCGGCGGTCCCCCGCGAGCGCGCGCTCGGCGGCCCGGGCCCGCCACACGGTGGGCTCCCCCGCGAGCGCACGCATCGCCATCGAGCGCCGCAGGTACACGTGCGCGTCGTGCTCCCAGGTGAAGCCGATCCCGCCGTGGATCTGCACGCAGTCCTTCGCGTTCTCGAACGCGGCGTCGAGCGCGAGCGCCGCCGCCGACGCGGCCGTGAGCGTGCGGGTCGCGGCGTCGGTGACCGCGCGCGACGCGTCCCACGCCGCGGCCCGGGCGAGCTCGACCCGGCACAGCATGTCGGCGCACTTGTGCTTCACGGCCTGGAACTGGCCGATCGGACGGCCGAACTGCACGCGGTCCTTCGCGTACGCGGCCGACGTGTCGACGCACCACTGCGCGAGCCCGACCAGGTCGGCCGACATCACCACCGCGGCGACGTCACGCACGTACTGGCCGTCGACCCCCGTCAGCACGCGCGCCGCGGGCACCACGGTGTCGACGGTGAGCTCCGCGACCCGCCGGGTGGGGTCGAGGCTGGCCAGCTCGGTCGCGGTCACGCCGTCGCCCACCTCGAGCACCACCCAGGTGTACGGGGACTCGGAGCCGGTGGCGACCGGGGCGACCACGACGTCGGCGAGGTGGGCGCTCAGCACCGGGCGGGCCGTGCCCTGCACCCGCAGCGCGCCCTCCTCCACCGTGCCCGACAGCGCGCTCGCGCTCGGTACGGCCACGGCGCCGATCCGCTCCCCCGCGGCGAGCGAGGGGAGCACCTCGGCCCGGAGCGCGTCGTTGGTGGACGCCGCCACGATCGCGGCCGCGAGCGTGGTCGCGAGCACCGGTCCCGGCGCACCGGCCGCGCCGAGCTCCTCGAGCACGACCACCAGCTCGGGGATCCCGTACCCGGAGCCGCCGTCGGCCTCGGGGACATGGAGGCCGAGCCAGCCCTGGGCGGCCAGACCCTCCCAGAAGGGCGGCCGGGCCTCGGCGTCGGCGTCGAGGAGCGCCCGGGGGACCGACGGTGGGCAGTGGCGCTGGACCCAGCCGCGCACGGCTTCGTGGAGGGCGTGATGGTCTTCGGTGATCCCGATCGGCATGGGTGCGACGCTAGGCGCACCGAGCGCGCGCGAGCGATCCGAGCACAGCACCCCATCAGGGCGGTGCGACGCTCGGCGCACCGAGCGCGCGCGAGCGATCCGAACGCCGAGCACAGCACCCCGTCAGGGCGAGTGGAAACTTCGCGTCAGCGGGACGTCGAAGCGATCCGGTCGATGATCGCGGCGAGCTCGCGCGGGCGGCTGAGCATCGCGTCGTGGCCCGTGTCGAGGTCGACCACCTCGACGGTGCCGCCCGGCGACGCCTCGAGGTTGGCGATGCTGGCGTCCTGGTCGGCCACCGAGAGCGTGGCGTCGCGCACGAGCCGGACCCACGTCTTGGGGATCGACGCGGGCATCCCCACGCGGGACACCTTCTCGTCGATCACGGGCAGCACCTCGTTGCCGAACTGGTCGAGCACCAGCTGCATCGCGTCGTCGTCGAGGTCGGTGCCGAACATCTGGCGCAGCATGTCGTCGCCCATCGGGGACCCGCCGGGCGCGCCAGTGGCCGGCGCGGCCAGGACGCGCGTGAGGTTGTCGCGCGCCATGGCGGCGATCTCGTCGTGGAGGCGGTCGAGGGTCGAGCCGCCCTCCGCCGGGATCGTGCAGGAGACGAACACGAGGTGGGCGACGCGCTCGGGCGCACGCCGCGCGACCTCGGGGATCGTGATCCCGGCGAGCGAGTGGCCGACGAGCACGAAGCGGTCGTACCCCGCAGCGTCGGCGTCGGCGAGCACCGAGTCGGCGAAGTCACCCACGGTCAGCGTGCGCAGCTCGGGGAGGTCCGCGAAGCGGTCGGGTCCGCCCCGCACCGCCTTCGGTGGGAGGTCGACCGCGAGCGAGGGGGCGGCCAGCGCGTCCACGAGCGGCGCCCAGCACCAGGCGCCGTGTCCACCGCCGTGCACGAGCACGACCGGGCGACCGGCCACGCCCGGGCTACTCGCCGTCGCGGACGAGGGTGATGGCCCGGGTCGGGCACCCGTCGACCGCGAGGGCGATCTTGTCCTCCGACGCGCCGGCGGGGTCGACCACGATCGCGATGCCCTCGTCGTCCAGGTCGAACACCCCGGGCGCCCAGAACAGGCAGTTCCCCGAACCCATGCAAACTTCGCGGTTGATCTCGATGCGCAACGTCACGCCGGCGAGCCTAGGACACGGCCCGCGCCGCGATCAGGCCGAGAGCACGAGGAAGCGCTCGTACCGCTCCCGCACCGGCTCCAGCCAGGCCGGGTCGGGCTCGATCGTCCGCCCGCGCGTGGCCCACCGGCGGCCCGCGGTCATCGCCAGCGGCTCCTCGAGCCCGGCGGCGATCCGGGCCAGCCACGCCGAGCCCAGCGCGCCGCCCTCGGGGACGCCCACGCACTCGACCGGGAGCTCGGTGGCGTCGGCCACCGCCTGGAGCCACTCGTCGACCCGGATCCCGCCCCCGGTGGCCACGATGCGGCGCGGCTCGAGGCCGGTGTGGGCGCGGGCGGCGTCGAGGGCCCGGCGGGTGACGAACCCGGAGGCCTCGTAGGTGGCGCGTCGAACGGCGGCGGCGTCGTGGGTCAGGTCGAGGTCGGCGAGCACGGCCCGCCGGTCGGGGTCGTGCAGGGGCGTGCGCTCCCCGCGCGGATACGGCGCCCACACGGGGACGCGGTCGGCGCGGGCCGGGCCGCCCCCGTCGCCGATCATCCGACGCGCCCAGTCGCAGAACAGCCCACCCGCGTTGCTCGGACCGCCCACGAGGAGCTTGCCCGGCGCGGTGTGCGGGATCGTCCAGTACCCGGGCACCTCGGTCTCGCTGGTCGTGACCGCCCACACGATGAGCGTGGTGCCGAAGATCACCAGCACGTCGCCGTCGTCGTCGGCCCCGGCCACGAGCTGCTCGGCGAACGCGTCGATGCAGCCCGAGGCGAGCGCGGGCCCGTCCCCGCCCACCCGGCCGCACTCCCACCCGGTGGGCACGAGCCGGGGGAACTGCTCCACCCGGGCGCCGATCTCCTCGACCAGCACCTGGTCCCAGCCGCGGAAGTCGAACAGCGGGACCGCGGTCGCGGCGGTCGACGTGTCGAGCACCGCCTCTCCCGCCAGCTCGTGGTTGGCCACCGCCTGGGCCGGCCACAGCCCCGCGGCCTCGGGCGACTGCTCGATCATCCAGCGCGCGAAGTTGCGCAGCTCGCCCGTCTCGGCCGGACTGCCCGTGGCGCCGGTACGAGCGCGTCCGCGCTCGTCGCCGTAGAGCAGGCCCGGCTGGAGCGCCGCGCCCTGGTCGTCGACCGCGGTGAGCGACGGCACCATCGCGGCGACGCTCACGCCGCGCACGCGACTGCGGTCGACCTCGGCCTCGATCGCGGCGAGCGCGGCGCGCGGTCCGTCGCGCCACGCGGTCTGCACGTCGTGCTCGAAGCGGCCGGGAGTGGGGACGCGGAACTCGTGCGGGACGCGTGCCCGGGCGACGACGTTGCCGTCGTCGTCGGCCGCGATCGCCTTCACCGACGACGTGCCGATGTCGATCCCGACGGTGACCGGAACGCCGGTCACGAGGCACTCCCGACGATCGCGAGCACGTCGTCGTGCAGGAGTCCGTTCGTGGTGACCGCGTTGCCGCCGTCGGCGCGACGCGCGCCGGTGCGGTCGGTGACGCGGCCCCCGGCCTCCTCGACGATCGGGACCAACGCGGCGACGTCCCAGATCTCGAGGACGGGCTCGAACATCACGTCGGCGATCCCCTCGGCCACGAGCATGTGGCCCCAGAAGTCGCCGAAGCCGCGCCGGTCCCACACCCGCTGGGCCAACGCCGCGAACTGGGGCCCGCAATCATGGTGCGCGTACGAGGTCACGTCGGCGTGGCACAGCAACGCGTCGTCGAGCGTGGCGACCGCGGAGACGTGGATCCGCTCGCCGTTCGCGAAGGCGCCGCCGCCGCGGGTGGCCCACCAGCGCCGCCCGAGCGCGGGCGCCGACACCATCCCGAGCACCAGGTCGCCGTCGACCTCGAGCCCGAGCAAGGTGGCCCACGGCGGCGAGCCCCGGAGGAACGACTTCGTCCCGTCGATCGGGTCGACGATCCAGCGGCGGTTGCCGGCGCCGCTCACGCCGTACTCCTCTCCCACGATGCCGTCGCCGGGGCGCTCGCGTGCGAGCTGCGCGCGCAGGGCCTCCTCGACCGCGTGGTCGGCCTCGGTGACCGGCGTGCGGTCGGGCTTGGTGTGCACCACGAGGTCACGGGCGCGAAAGCGCGCCATGGTGATCGTGTCGGCGGTGTCGACGAGGGCGCGGGCCAGGTCGAGATCGGCCGCGAGGTCGGGGGCGGGTTCCGTGGCGATGGCCGGAATGTAGTGGGCCCACCACCCCGCGAGCAGGGTGGGGTCGCGGCCAGCACACCTAGCCACCGCCACCGCCACCGGACCCGGACTGCGCGAGCGTCAGCTTCAAGCCGTCGGCGAGCTGCTTCTGCTCCGCGGCAGTGAGCTTGGCGTCCTTGTGCAGGCCCAACCAGTAGTAGTTGCCAGGCGGCATGCTGGCGTCCCGCACGACCTCGACGACGTCGTCGGATTCACCCTGGCCCTTGGTGCCCCACTCGGAGAAGTTCAGCGCGCTCCGACCCTCGTCGACGTGGTTGGTGATCCACCACGACAACGGCGCGATCTTCTCGAACCACAGCGGCTGCGACTCGTTGCTGTGGCAGTCGTAACAGGCCTTCACCGCGAGCGCGCGCGTCTGCTGACTGTCCCAGTTCGGCTCGTTGACGACCGGCGGGTTGCTCACTCGGATGGGCACCAGCTGCATCAGCAGGAACACCACCACGGCCGCGACCAGCGCGGTCAGCCACCAGCGACGCGAGATGACGTCCATGACCTTGGCCATGCGGACATCTGACCACCGTCGGCCACGGATCCGGCAGGGCCGGAGGTCCCGGCCGGGTCGGGTCCTCAGCCCGGCAGCACCTCGATGACCGTCGCCGAGCCCATGCCGCCGCCCGCGCACATCGTGGCCACACCGATGCCGCCACCGCGGCGCCGCAGCTCGTACGTGAGCGTGGTGATCATGCGCGCGCCGGTGGCCGCGACCGGGTGGCCGAGGCTGCACCCGCTGCCGTTGACGTTCACGATCTCGTGCGGGAACCCGAGGATGCGGCTGGACGCGACCGCCATCGATGCGAACGCCTCGTTGATCTCGACGAGCTTGACGTCCTTGGTGGTGAGCCCGGCGCGGTCGAGCGCCTTCGGGACCGCGACGGTCGGCCCGAGCCCGGTCTCCGCCGGCGGCACACCCGCCGACGCCCACGAGCGGATCAACGCGAGCGGCTCGAGCCCGTTCGCCTTCGCGTACCCCGCGTCGCAGACGACCATCGCGCACGACGCGTCGTTGAGGCCCGACGAGTTCCCCGCGGTGATCGAGAACCCGGGGATCTCCGGGTGCAGCGGGCGCAGGCCCGCGAGCGTCTCGAGCGTGGTGTTGCGGCGCGGGTGCTCGTCGACGTCGAAGACGCGGGTCTCGCCCTTCCCGGCCGTGACCTCCACCCCGAAGATCTCGTCGCGCAGGCGGCCCTCGTCGGTCGCGGCGATCGCGCGCATGTGCGAGTGGTACGCCCACTCGTCCTGCTCCTCGCGGGTGATCCCGCACTGCTGCGCGGTGTTCCACCCCACGGTGATCGACATGTCGCGGTCGGGCGCCTCGGGCGTCGACCGGTGGCTCGGCGAGAGCCAGGGCTCGACCCCGCTGTAGCTGCCCTTGAGCTTGCGGAACACCTGCGGCGAACGGGAGATGCTCTCGGCGCCGCCCGCGATGACGACCGTGTCCATCCCGGCCATGATCCCGGCGGCGGCGGTCTGGACCGAGGCCAGGCTGGACGCGCAGTGGCGGTTGTGGGCCAGCCCCGGGACCTCGATCATCCCGAGCTCGACCGCGATGTAGCGGGCGATGTCGCCGCCGCCCTGGAGCACCTCGCCGAGGACGATGTCGTCGATGTCCTCGACCGGGATCCCCGAGCGCTTCAGCGCCTCCTGCACGGCGAACTTGCCGAGGTCGAACGCGTCGTAGTCGATCAGCGAGCCCCGGCGGGCCGATCCGATCGCGGTCCGGGCCGCGGAGACGATGACGGCGTCACCCATGGTCGTGCACTCCCCTCGTGAGACCCGCCGCACCAGGAAGGCGGCGGACGACCGAGCGTAGCCCCGGTCCGCCGCGGCCCGCCGGGCGCCGGGGTAGCCTCGGGAGGATCACGGGCAACATCAGCGAGGGCAGCGCAACCGTGGCCGAGCCGTCACGCGATCCCACACGGTGGCTCCGGCGATCGGTCACGGCATTGGGCGTGGTCACCGCGCTCCTCCTCCTCACCGGCGTCTACCTCACCGTGAAGTACCGCCCCGGGAGCCGGGTCGACACCCGGGGGGTCGACGCCCGGCCCACGCTCGTCGCGGTGGCGCAGACCGTCCACGCCGTCGGCGCCTACGCGTTCGTGCTGCTCGTGTGCGTGGTGGTGGGCCTCGCGCTCGTGGTGGCCAACCGCCGCAACCACGGTGCCGGCGCGATCCTCGCGAGCGGGTTCGGCCTGTTCATCGTCTCGATCGGCTTCCTCGTGACCGGGTGGCAGCTCCCGTGGCGCGGCTTCGTGTGGGTGGCGTCGGGGTTCTCGGGAACGTTCGACGGGATCATCGGCTTCCCGAGCGAGGTCATCAAGGTGCTCGTGGGCAACGGCGAAATGACGCCGTCGCGCTACGAGACGATCGCGTGGATCCACGTCGCCGGGCTGCCCGTGTTCGCCGTCTTCGCCGCGTGGTGGATGCTCGGCGCGCTCCAGGCCGGGAAGGCCGCCGAGGCCGAGCGCACCGCACACCGCGGCGACGTCGGGCCCGCGCCCGCCGGCGAGTCGGGCCGCCCGGTGAGCCTCGCCGAGCAGTTCTTCGGGACCGACGACCCCGACACCGTGCGCCTCCAGGTCGACGCGTTCCTCTTGCGCCACCTCCGCAGCGGGATCGTGGCGCTCGACTTCACCCGCATCGGCACCGGCATCGTGCTCGGGGTCACGCTCGCCGACGGTCGCCCGGCCGTGGTGCGCCTCTACCCGCCGGGAGCCAACGCCGGCTACCTGCGGGCGGTCCAGGACGTCCAGGCCGCGCTGTTCGCGCAGGGGTTCCCCGCGCCGGCGCCCCTCCTCGAGCCCGTGCCCTTCGGCGTCGGGCTGGCCACGGTCGAGGGCCGCCTCCACGAGCCGCCGCCGGGCGACCCGTCCGACCGCGCCACGCGCCGGGCGCTCGCGCAGGGTCTCGCGGTGTTCGTGCGGCTCGCCGCGCCCGAGGCCCGCCACGCCGACCTCGCCGGGCGCGGCCCCCTCGGGCCGCCGGCGCCGGGATCGGTGTTCCCCGAGACCCCGTCGTTCGACTTCGCGGCCACCGCCGGGGGCGCGGAGTGGATCGAGGAGCTCGGGGCCCGGGCCCGGGCGCGGCTCGACGCCGCACCCACGACGGTGCCCGTGGTCGGGCACTTCGGGTGGCGAGCCGAGAACGTGCTCGTCTCGGAGGGCCGGATCCACGCCGTGTTCGACTGGGAGCAGGTGGGGACCGCGCCCGAGGCCGTGGTGCTGGGCTCGGCCGCCCACCAGTTCACCGTCGACGGTCGCTCGCCCCATCCCCACGTGCCCACGGTCGAGGAGATCCAGGAGTTCGTGATCGACTACGAGGCCGCCCGGGGCGTCCCGCTGTCCTCGTCCGACCGGGTGGCCGCCCGTGCTGCGTACGTCTACTGCACGGCGTACGGGGCCCGCTGCGAGCACGTGCTCGCGCTCAGCGGGCAGGCCGCACCGGGGCGGTTCCGCGAGCGCCTGGCCGACACCGGCGCAGCGCTGCTCGCTTGAGCGCGGCTAGGTTTCGCCACGCCCACGAACCGCCGACGATCGACACAGGGGGACCGCGCACCGTGGCACTCACCGAGCTCAAGGGCCAGAACACCGGGACGACCACGGTGGTCGTCGAGCGGGGACCCGTCCGGGTCTTCGCCGGCGCCCTCCTCGACGACGACCCCGTCTACCGCCAGGACGAGCCGGGCGGCCCCGTGCCCCCCACGTTCCCCTTCGTGATGCCGTTCTGGGGCTCGCTCGGCACCGGCGGTGCGGCGGGCCTCCCGATCGAGAAGCTCCGGGGCCCCGGGCGGGCGATCCTCCACGGCGAGCAGGAGTTCGTCTACACCCGCATGCCGCGCGTCGGCGACGTCCTCGAGGGCACGACGGTCATCACCGACGTGTACGAGAAGGAGCGCTCCAACGGCGGGAAGATGGAGTTCTACGTCTCCGAGACCGATTGGCGCGACGCCAACACCGGCGACCCGGTGGTGAAGACGGTCTTCACGATGATCGTCAACGTCCGACCGCCGAAGCAGGATTGACCGACCTCCTCCACAACCTCACCCTCGGCGACGTCCTGCGGGAGCACACCCGCAGCCGGCCGCAGCAGGTGGCCGCGGTCGACGGTGAGGTCCGGCTGACCTATCCCGCGCTCGACGCCCGGGTGAACCGGCTCGCGCGCGCGCTCGCGGGTGCCGGAGTGGGTCCGGGTGACCGCGTGCTGTGGCTCGGGCAGAACTCGTACCGGGTGCTCGAGCTGCTGCTCGCGGCCGCGAAGCTCGGCGCGCTGCTCTGCCCGGCGAACTGGCGCCAGACGGCCGACGAGCTCGCCTTCGTGGTCGACGACTTCTCCCCCACCGTCGTGGTCTGGCAGGACCTCGAGGTGGGCGAGGCGGTGGCCGCGGCCCGCACCAGGATCACCCACGCGGCCCGGTGGGTGCGCCACGACACCGCCGACGACGACCCCGAGGGGTACGAGGCGCTGCTCGCCGAGGGTGGGAGCGACGCCGACCTCGACGGCTTCGTGGACGGCGCCGCGGGCCTGCTCGTCGTCTACACCGCCGCGTTCTTCGGCGTCCCCAACGGCGCGATCCTCTCGCACACCGCGTGCATCGCCCAGGGCGTGGTCTACGGCGACCTCACCGGCGAGACGGGCGACAGCGTGTACCTCAACAGCGGGCCGATGTTCCACCTCGGCACGCTCATGCACACGCTGGCCGTGCTCGTGGCCGGCGGGACCAACGTGTTCGTCCGCCGCAACGACGGCGAGGAGCTCGCCCGCATCATCCACGAGGAGCGCTGCACCGGCGCGTTCCTCGTCGGCCCGATGGTCGACGGCGTGCTCGAGGCCAACGCCGACGGCCGCTACGACCTCTCGTGCCTGCGCGGCCACCGCGGCATTGCCGCGTGGGACGCGGCCACCTGCCCCGACGACAGTCGCTGGGCCCGGCACCCCGGCGGCTACGGGCAGACCGAGGCCGTGGGCATGATGACCTACACCTGCCTCGCCCTCGGCGCGCTCGGCACCCACGGCCGCACGTCGCCGTGGTTGCAGGTGCGCATCGTCGACCCCGACGGCACCGAGCTGGCGCCGGGCGAGACCGGCGAGATCGTGGCCCGGGGCGCCACCGTGATGAACGGGTACTGGAACCGGCCCGACGAGAACGCCTACCGCCAGCGGGACGGGTGGCACCACACGCGCGACCTCGGGCGGCGCGAGCCCGACGGGTCGCTGTCGTTCATCGGGCCGGCCACCCGCATGATCAAGTCGGCCGCGGAGAACATCTACCCCGCCGAGGTCGAGGCCTGCATCCGTGCACACCCGGCGGTGGCCGACTGCGCCATCATCGGCGTCCCCGACGACAAGTGGGTCCAGAGCGTGAAGGCGATCGTGGTGCTCGCACCCGAGACGACGGCAACCGCCGACGACATCGTCGAGCACTGCCGCAGCCGCATCGCGTCCTACAAGAAGCCACGGTTCGTCGAGTTCGCCGACGCGCTCCCCCGCGCCGGGTTCCTCGTCGACTACGACGCGCTCGACGCGCGCTTCGGCGGTGGCAACTACCCCGGCGGCACCACGAGGTCGACGTGAGCATCTTCGAATCGGGACCCGGGCCCGAGGGCGGCGGCGAGACCACCCGCCACCCCTACGGCAACTACCGCCGCCGCATCCGGCTGGTGAACACCGACGCGCACACCGTGGTCGGGGGTCTCGAAGACGACTTCCACTACTTCATCGTGACGGTGCACCACGACGGCGCCGTGGTGACCGGCATCGAGAGCCGGGCGACCCGCTGGCCGTGGACCACCTGTCCCGACGCCGGCGTGCAGCTCCAGCTCCTCGTGGGCATGGAGCTCTCGCCCCGCTGCCTCGCCGTGGGCGACGTCGCCAACCCGCGCCTGCAGTGCACCCACCAGTTCGACCTCGCCGGCCTCGCGATCGCCCACGCGACGCGTGACCTCGCGACGCGCCAGTACGACACCGAGATCCCCTACGGCTCGCAGTCGGGCGGCCCGAGCGAGGTGCGGCTGTGGCGCGACGGCGCGGAGCACCTCGTGTGGACACTGGACGGCCACGCCTGCGTCGCGCCCGAGCCCTACGCGAGCGCCCCGTGGCGCGGCGGGTTCCTGAAGTGGGCCGACACCACGCTCCCGGTCGACGACGCCGAGGCGGCCACCGTGCTGCGGCGCTCCTGCGACATCGGGTTCGGGCGGGGAGCCGACCTCGAGTCCTACCCGCGGGCCAGCCAGCTCGGCATCGCCTCGAGCGGCGTCTGCTACACCTTCCAGCCCGAGACCTCGGCGGTGAGCTTCCGCCAGCTCGGGACGATCCGCGACTGGGACGGCCACGTCGACGAGATGCTCGCCGACGGCCCCCACTCGCCACAATGAGGAACCGATGAACCTCACCCTCCTCCTCGACATGGCCGCATCCGGCTTCGACGACCGCGTGGCGTTCGGGCCGCGCGACGGCGGCGTCACCTACGCAGAGCTCGCGGCGCGGGCCAACGTGGGCGCCGCGTACCTGCGCGGGCTCGGCGTGGAGCACCTCGTGTACGTCGCGACCAACGGGCCCGAGTTCCCGGTCGCGCTGTTCGCGGCGGCCCGGGCCGAGGTGCCGCTCGTGCCGGTCAACTACCGCCTCGGCAAGGAGCAGCTCCACGAGCTCCTCGCCGCGCACCCGTCGTCGTTGGTGATCCTCGAGGACGAGATCCGCGAGCTCGCCGGCGAAGTCGGCCGCGCACGGGTGAGCCCGTCCGAGTGGATGGCGCTCACCGACCCCGCGAACGACGGCGACCCGGGGCCCGAGCCGTTCGACTCCGAGGCCATCGCGCTGCTCCTCTACACCTCGGGCACCACGGCGGCGCCGAAGGCGGCCGTGCTCCGGCACCGCCACCTCACGTCGTACGTGATGGGCACCGTCGAGTTCGCGAGCGCCGACGACGACGCCGCGAGCCTCGTGAGCGTGCCTCCGTACCACATCGCCGGCGTCTCCAACACGGTGTCGAACCTGTACGCGGGACGTCGCGTGGTGCACCTCACGAGCTTCACGCCCCAGGGCTGGCTCGAGACCGTGCGCGCCGAGGGCATCACCCACGCGCTCGTCGTGCCCACGATGCTGGCCCGCGTGGTCGAGTACCTCGACGAGATCGGCGTCCCCGACGCCGCCGTGCCGACGCTGCGCTCCCTCGCGTACGGCGGCGCGCCGATGCCCGCGCGCATCATCGAGCGCGCGCTCACCCTGCTGCCCACCACCGACTTCGTGAACGCGTACGGCCTCACCGAGACGAGCTCCACCGTCGCGGTGCTCGGCCCGGACGACCACCGCGTCGCGGCGGCGAGCGACGACCCCACCGTGAAGGCCCGGCTCGGGTCCGCCGGCACGCTGGTGCCCGGCATCGAGGCCGAGATCCGCGACCCGTTCGGCGACCCGGTGGCGCCCGGGGAGGTCGGCGAGCTCTACCTGCGGGGCGAGCAGGTCTCGGGCGAGTACCTCAACCGCGCCGCGGCGGTGGACGCCGCCGGTTGGTTCCCCACGCGCGACCGCGCCCGGCTCGACCCCGACGGCTTCCTCTTCATCGAGGGCCGGGCCGACGACACCATCATCCGCGGCGGCGAGAACATCGCCCCGGCCGAGATCGAGGAGGTCCTGCGGGCCCATGCGGCCGTGGCCGACGCCGCGGTGTTCGGCCTCCCCGACGAGGAGTGGGGCCAGGTCATCGCCGCGGTGATCGTGCGCAAGCCCGGCCGCGACCTCGATGCCGAGACCGCGATGGCGTTCGCCCGCGAGCACCTGCGGTCGTCGAAGACGCCCGACGTCGTCGAGTTCCGCGACGAGCTGCCCCACACCGAGACCGGCAAGCTCCTCCGCCGGGTGCTCCAGGCCGAGCTCGCCGAAGGGCGCTCGGGCTAACCCAGCCCCACGACGTCGGCGAAGCGGCGCATGCCGTCGATCGCCTCCTTGGACCGCGCCCACGGCGAGAACACCATGCGGGTCACGCCAAGGTCCTCCCAACGCCGCGCGTCGTCGAGCGACGCAACGGGGCCGCCCAGGCAGAACTGGAAGCCGGTGTCGTCGCGCCCCTCGGTGGCGAGCAGGTCGCGGATGCGGGCGATCTGACGGGCCGCCGACTCGAAGTCGTGACGCATGCCGATCCAGCCGTCGCCGTGCTTCGCGGCGCGCCGGAGCGCGGCGGCGCTCTCGCCACCGACGAGGATCGGCGGCCACGGGTCCTGCACGCACTTCGGCACGAACACCGCGCCCTCGAACGAGAAGAACTCGCCGTGGTGGGTGACCTCGTCCTCGGTCCAGAGCCGCTTGCACACCTCGATGGTCTCGTCGACGCGCCGACCCCGGCTCGCGAAGTCGAGCTCGGTCGCGATCCACTCCTCCTCGAGCCAGCTCGCGCCGATCCCGAACTCGAACCGGCCCCCCGACACGATGTCCAGCGTCTGGACCGCTCGGGCGGTGACGAACGGGTGCCGCAGGCCGATGTTGTAGACGTGCGTCCCCAGGCGGAGCCGCTCGGTGCGCCCGGCCAGGAACGACAGGTACGCGAAGGCGTCGAAGATCGGGGTGTTCGGCGGCACCGGAGGGTGCGTCTCCCCGGGGTGGGGCGACCGGCTCATGCGGGTCGTGAACATGAGGTGCTCCGGGAGCCACACCGACTCGTAGCCGAGGCGCTCCGCCTCCAAGGTGATGTCCCCGAAGAACTTGGCGTTGGCCGCGCCCAGCGCGATGCCGTACTTCATGATGTCCGCCACGTCCCTTCACTCGACCGGATCCAGCCCGCCGCCGCGGTGTTGCCCCCGTCGACGTGGACGGTGGTGCCGGTGACGAACCGGCTCAGGTCGCTCGCCAGGTAGACCGCGGCGCCGGCGATGTCGTCGACGTGCCCCGCGACCGGGAGCGGGGTGTGGATCCCCATGTCGCCGCCGGCGCTGACCCCCGGGGTGGGGATCACGTCGGGGGCGATGCAGTTGACCCGGATCAGGCGCTCGCCGAGCTCGAGGGCCAGGCTCTTCGAGAGGCTGAACACCCCCGCCTTCATCGCGCTGTACACCGCGTAGTTGGGCCCCGCCCGGTGGGCCTCGATCGACGTGACGTTGATGATCGAGCCGCCCGTCGCCGGGAACAGGGGGGCGGTGGCACGCACGAAGTTGGTGACGCTGGTGAAGTTCTCGCGGATGAGCGCTTCCTGGCCCTTGTCGTTCACGTCGAGGAACGGCGCGAGGAACCCGCCGCCCGCGTTGTTGACGAGGATGTCGACGTGGCCGAACTGCTCGCCGACGATGCGCACGAAGTCGCGGACGGCGTCGCCGTCGCGCACGTCGAGCTCGCCGGCGACGACGCGACGGCCGTCGCGCTCGATCGCGTCGGCGGTCGCGTCGAGGTTCTCGACGTCGCGGTCGCACACCGCGACGTGCGCACCGAACTTCGCGTACGAGAGCGCGATGGCTTGGCCGATGCCCACGGCCGCGCCGGTGACGATCGCGACGCGGTCGGTGAGGAGGACGTGGTTGGGATCAAGGGTCACGCCGGCGGAGGCTAGCGTCGCCCCGCGATTCGTGGGGGCGTTCCCATCCGGGACGACCACGGCGGGAGGGGGAACACCATGGCGTGGACGGCCGACGGCAAGCGCGTGCTCGTGACCGGGGGGTCGGCGGGCATCGGCGCGGCGCTCGCAGAGGGCTTCGCGGCGCGGGGCGCGGTGGTGGGGATCTGCGGCCGCCGCACCGACAAGCTCGCCGAGGTGCTCGCACGGCTCCAGGCGCACACGCCCGAGAGCCGGTCGTGGGCGGTCGACCTCGCCGACCTCGACGGCGTCGCGGCGTTCGCCCGCCGGGCCGACGACGAGCTGGGCGGGATCGACGTCCTCGTCAACAACGCCGGGATCCCCAAGCGGCGCCGCGTGCAGGACCTGACGGTCGACGTCGTCGAGTCGGTGATGGCGATCAACTACTTCTCCCCCATCCGCCTGACCATGGCGCTGCTCCCGGGCCTGATCGGGCGGCAGGGCCACATCGTCAACATCTCGTCGATCGCGGCCCGGCTCGGGCCGCCGGGCGAGGCCGCGTACTCGGCGAGCAAGGCCGCGATCACGGCGTGGTCGGAGTGCATGGCGGTCGACCTGCGCGACACCGGCGTGGGCGTGCACGTGGTGAACCCCGCGGTGATCGACACCGAGCTGTTCCATCTCCCCGACAACGACGCGGCGATGACCGAGGGCGTCGAGTCGCTGCCCACCGAGGCGATGGTCGAACCCGTCCTGCGGGCCCTCGACGAGGGCCGCTTCGAGGTCTACGTGCCCGAGCACTTCGCCGGGGTCACCCAGCAGAAGTTCGCCGACCCCGACGCGTTCCTCGCGAACACCATCGCCTACGTCCGCGCCACCCAGGGCTGACCCACGCTCCTACTCGAAGAGGTCGGGCTGCTCGCGGGTGATCTTGGCGTAGAGGGGCTGGAACGAGACGTAGCCCGAGATGTGCGAGCCGACCTGCTTCGCGGTGTGCTGCGCGCTCGCGGGCTCGATCAGCACCGGGGTGCCCGCGGCCTCGGCGAGCAGCTGAGCCTGGCACGACCGCTCCATCGAGATGAACCACCACACCGCCTCGTCGACCGAGTGGCCGACGGTGAGCAGCCCGTGGTTGCGCAGGATCACCGCCTTCTGGTCGCCGAGCGCGTGGCCGATGCGCTTGCCCTCCTCGAGGTCGAGCACGACGCCCGTGTAGTCGTCGAAGAGGGCGTGGTCGCCGTAGAACGCGCAGGCATCCTGGGTCAGCGGGTCGAGCAGGCGCCCGAGCGCGGACCACGACTTGCCGTAGATCGAGTGCGAGTGGGCGGCGGCGATCACGTCGGGACGGGCCGCGTGCACCTGTGAGTGGATCGCGAACGCGGCGCGGTTGAGGATGCCCTCGCCCTCGACGATCTCGCCGTGGTCGTTGACCTGGATGAGGTCGGACACCCGGATGTGGGAGAAGTTGACGCCGAGCGGGTTCACCCAGAAGTGGTCGAGCTTCTCGGGGTCGCGCACCGTGATGTGACCGGCCACGCCCTCGTCGAACCCGAACCGGCCGAAGAGCCGGAAGCCCGCGGCCAGCCGCTCCAGGCGGTGGCGCCGCTCCTCCTCCACCGTCGCGAAGGTCGGCAGGTACGAGAGGCCCTTCAGCGCCGTCAGATCGTTGGTGTGCTGGACCTCGGCCATCGGTCGGCCTCCTTGGGTGGAACTCCCGGGACCGCCGAGCGTAGTGATCGGCGAACAGGTTGTCCGGCGATCTCAGCAGAAGGCGTCGAGGCCGGGGGCCTCGAGGACCTCCCCGGTCTCGCGCACGACCAGGCCGGTCACGCCGTGCTGCGCCATCAGCACCACGCCGGCCTCCGGGCCGGACACGAACGCGGCCTTGGCGATCGCCTGCGCCCACCAGGCCTCGCCGGCCACGACGGTGACCGCGGCGATGCCGGTCCGAGCGGGGAGCCCCGTGGTGGGATCGACGAGGCGGTCGGCGGTCTGCCCGTCGTGCACGGCTCCGGAGAGGCGCGCCGCGCACGTCGACACGGCCCCGGCGCGCAGGCGCAGCAGGCCGAGCGAACCCGGCTGGAGCGGGTCCTCCACGTCGACGAGCCAGCCCTCGGGACGCGGCGGCTCGCCCGCGACGCGCACGTCGGCGCCGATGCTCACGAGCGTGCCGGACACGCCGCCCTGGGCGAGGTCGTTCACCGCGAGGTCGATGGCGAAGCCACGCGCGATGCCGCTCACATCGAGGTGCACCCCCGCGGGCAGCTTCACCGAGCGGTGCTTCTCGTCGAGCTCCACCCGCGCGCACCCGGGGCTCGGCACCGCGGCCGTCGCGCCACTGGCCGACGCGGGCACGCTCGGGTCGAAGCGCCCACCGGTCACGCGCCACGCACCCAGGGCGCGAGCGACGAGCCCGTAGGTCTCGGGCGACACGACCACCGCGCGGCCCGACGTGTCGTTCAGGCGCGTCACTTCGCTCCCCGACCGGAAGCGGCTCCACTTCCGCTCGAGGACCTCGATGAGGTGACGGGTCCGCTCGTCGACCCGGGGAGCTCCGCCGATGACGATGACACGCGCTTCTCGTCCCATGGCGCCGAACCGGGCTTCCACCCGGTCCCGGGACAGGACCTTCGTCATCCTCGCAGACATCGGCATCCCGGGCCCCCGCGCTTGAACGCGGCCGGCGAAATTGGCCGGACCTTGGCCGGACGCGACCGGACCCGGCGACGAGCCGGGTCCGGGTTCGCGTCGTGGTGTGGGAGCGGTCAGGCGACCGGCAGCCCCATGGTCTTGGTCTCGAGGTACTCCTCGAAGCCGGCGACGCCGTGCTCGCGGCCGATGCCGCTCTGCTTGTAGCCGCCGAACGGCGAGTCGGGGCCGAACCACCCGCCACCGTTGACCGAGATGGTGCCGGTGCGGATCCGCGCCGCCACTGCCATCGCGCGGTCGAGAACGGCGCTCGTGACCGCGCCCGACAGGCCGTAGCGCGAGTTGTTGGCGATGCGCACGGCGTCGTCGTCGTCGGTGAACTTGATCACCGAGAGCACGGGGCCGAACACCTCGTCCTGGGCCAGCTCGGAGTCGGGGTCGACGTCGACGAACAGCGTGGGCTGGACGAAGTAGCCCTTCTCGAACTGCTCCGCCGGGCCGCCACCCACGACGCACCGGGCGCCGTCGGCCTTGGCCCGCTCGATCATCCCCAGCACCTTGTCGCGCTGCGGAGCGTTGACCAGCGGACCCATGATGTTGGACGGGTCCATCGGGTCGCCGTAGGGGATCATCTCGAACGCCGCGACGAGCTTCTCCACGCCTTCGTCGTAGCGGGACTCGGGCACCAGCATGCGGGTGGTGATGGCGCATCCTTGCCCCGCGTGGATGCAGGTCATCATCCCGCCCATGCTCGCGAGGTCGAGGTCGGCGTCGTCGAGGATGATGTTGGCCGACTTGCCGCCGAGCTCGAGGAAGACCTTCTTCAGGGTGTCGGCGCCGCGGGCCATGATCCGCTTGCCGACGCCGGTGGAGCCCGTGAAGCTGATCATGTCGACGCGGGGGTCACCGGTGAGGACCTCGCCCACTGCCGCCTTGTCGCCCGACGCGACGATGTTGACGACGCCCGCCGGGATGTCGGTCTCCTCGGCGATGATCTTGCCGATCATCGTCGCGCTCCACGGCGTGTCGGGCGCCGGCTTGAGCACCACGGTGTTGCCGGCCGCGAGCGCCGGGGCCAGCTTCGAGACGTTGAGCATGAACGGGAAGTTCCACGGCGTGATCGCGCCGACCACGCCGATCGGCTCCCGGAACACCCGGCGGCGGCTCGTCATCCCCATGAACTCGTGCACCGGGAGGTCGTACTCCCACTCGTAGCGGTCGAGCATGTCGATGTCCCACTGCATGTCGGTGATGCTCGAGTCGAGCTGCACGGCGTACGTGAGCATGATCGGACAACCGACCTCGGCGACGACGTGGGGACGCAGCTCGTCCTTGTGCTGCTCGAGCGCGTCGACGAGCTGCTGGAGCACCGTCTTGCGGAACGCGCGGTTGGTGGACCAGTCGGTGTCGTCGAACGCGCGGCGGGCCGCGGCGATCGCGAGCTCCATGTCCTCGACGCCGCCGTCGGCCACCTGGCCGATGACCTCCTCGGTCGCGGGATTGACGTTCGCGAACGTGCGGCCCGACACGGCGTCGGTGAGCTTGCCGTCGATCAGCAAGCGGGATTCGGGGGCTTCGGCCATCGGAACTCCTCCGGGACGGGGGACGTCGAGATCGATTTCGGAGGGTACCGGGACCCGGCCCCGCGAAGGGGGGCTGGCTAGCCTCGCAGCGTGCGCGTCGCCGCCGTCGACCTGGGCTCCAACTCCTTCCACCTCATGATCGCCGAGGTGCAGCCCGGGGGCTTCGAGCCGATCATCGGCGAGAAGGAGATGCTCCGCCTCGGCGACCTCGTGGGCCGCCACGGCCGCATCCCCGACGACGCCGCCGACGCCGCGGTCGCCGTGGTGCGCCGGTTCCGCCAGCTCGCCGACGCCGCCGGCGCGGAGGAGATCGTCGCGTGCGCCACGAGTGCCCTGCGCCGGGCCGCCAACGGCGGCGACGTGGTCGACCGCATCGAGGCCGAGGCCGGCGTGGCCGTCGAGGTCATCAGCGGCCTGCGCGAAGCCGAGCTGATCTTCCGGGCGATCCGCGCCGGCGTGCTCCTCGAGCCGTCCCCCGCCCTCGGCTTCGACCTCGGCGGCGGCAGCGTCGAGATCACCCTCGGCGACGCCGCGGGCCTGAAGTACGCGGCGAGCGAGAACCTCGGCGTCGGCACGCTCACCGCGGGCTTCGTCGAGAGCGACCCGCTGAACAAGGGCGACCGCCGCCGCCTCCGCGCGCACATCACCGACACGCTCGGGCCCGTGGCCGACGCCGTCGCCGGGTACGGGCCGCGGCTCGTGGTGGGCAGCAGCGGCACATTGGAGGACATCGCCCGCATGTCGGCGGCGCGGGCCAAGCGCGAGCTGCCCCGGTCCCTCAACCAGTTCACGTTCACCCAACGCGAGTTCGAGCGGGTGCACGACGCCGTGCTCGCCTCCACCGCCGACGAGCGCCTGCGCTTCGACGGCCTGGAGACCCGCCGGGTCGACCTCATCCCCGCGGGTGTGGTGTTCCTCGCCACCGCGATGGAGCTGTTCGACTTCGACGAGATGACGATCAGCGAGTGGTCGCTGCGCGAGGGCATCCTCCTCGAGGCCATCGACCGCCACGACCCCGCCGACTGGTCCGCCGACCCGCGGGCGATCCGGCGCGCGTCGGTCGTGGCGCTCGCGACGCGCTGCAGCTGGCACGAGACGCACGCCCGCCGCGTAGCCGAGCTCGCGGTGTCGCTGTTCGACCAGACCCAGGAGCTGCACGGGCTCGAGCCGGTCGACCGCGAGCTGCTGGAGTACGCGGGGCTGCTCCACGACATCGGCGAGCACGTGGCCTCGCAGGGGCACCACCGCCACGGCGCCTACCTCGTGGAGCACGGCCAGCTGCGGGGGTTCGACCCCGCGGAGATCCAGGTGCTCGCCGCGCTGGTGCGGTGGCACCGCCGGGGCAACCCCGACGTCGAGGCCTTCCCGCTCGCCGACCTCCGGCGCGTCCAGCGCCTCACCGCGTTCCTCCGGCTCGCCGACGGGCTCGACCGCGGCCGGACCGGCGTGGTCGACGGCGTCGACGTGCGCCTCGGACCGTCACTCGTGCTGCTGCGGCTGCGGACCCGGGCCGACGCCGAGCTCGAGCTGTGGGGCGCGCGCCGCAAGCGCGAGCTGTTCGAGCGCTACTTCGACCGCGACCTCGAGATCACCACCCACACCGCCCACACCGCCGACGCCGCTTGAGGCGAGCGCGGCGCGCGCGGCGCTATCCCGCGCGGCCGGTGCAGGTCTGGAAGACGATGCGCGCGGCGGTCTCCACCACGTCGGCGCGGGACGCCCCGTAAGCCTCCAGGTCGACGTGGAACGCGGCCATGCGCTCGAGCATCGCCGACAGGGCCGACGCCGCCGCCACCGGTGACAGCTCCGGGGCCACCATGCCCGCCGCCTGGGCCTCGGCGACCTTCGCGGCCAGACCCTCACGCAGGGGCCGCAGCGCCGCGTTGCGGACGTCGCGGAAGCGCCGGTCACCCTCCTGGGCCGCGAGGTTGCGGGTCCGCAGGATCGCCCGGTGCGCGTCCCAGTACTCCATGAACGCGGCGACGAGCGTCCGGGCGGCGTCGAGCCCGCCGGGGCCCGTCCAGGGCCGGTCGAGGAGCTCCCCGACCGGGGCCAGGTCCTCGCCCACCGCGGCGGCGAGGGCGAGGACGGCGTCCTCCACATCGCGGAAGTACTGGTAGAAGGTCGCCGGCGACGTGCCGACGCGGCGGGCGATGTCGACCACCCGCAGGTCGCGGACGCCGTGCGTCTCGAGCAGCTCGTCGGTGGCCTCGAGCAGTCGCCCGCGGGTCAGCGCACCCCGCCGGCCGAGGGCCCGCCCGTCCATTGCCACCGGCTCCACGCTCACGGCGACGGAATCTACCGGAGCCGCCCGGCGTACGTTGACACGCGTGTCAGGTCGCGGGAGGCTCGGGCCATGACCGATTCCACCGGCACCACGGGCACCACCGAGCAGGCCGAGTACGTCGTCGACGCCGACGGGCACGTGTGCGAGCCCGCCGACCTGTGGGAGCGCAACCTCCCCGACCACCTGAAGGACCAGGCGCTGCGCCTGCGCTGGAACGAGGACACCGGCTACGACGTGTGCCTCATCGAGGACCGCGTCGCCACCGACCGCGGGCTCGTCGGGCTCGGCAACGCGGGCGAGTCGTACGACGACTTCGGCCGGGGCCGTCACTACGAGGACCTGAACCCCGCGGGCTTCGACCCGCTCGAGCGGGTGAAGGTGCTCGACTCCGAGGGCATCGACCTGTCGGTCATGTACCCGGGCCTCGGCCTCAAGCTCGGCGGCATCCAGGACCCCGAGCTCGCGGTGGCGTCGTGCCGCGTCTACAACGACTGGATGGCCGAGTGGGTGAGCGCGGCGCCCGACCGCCTCGCCGGCGTCGGCGCGCTCCCGCTCCAGGACCCGGCCGAAGCCGCGGTGGTCGCACGCGAGATCAAGGAGATGGGCCTCATCGGCGGGTTCGCCCGGCCGTGCGCGTACAACGAGCGGCCGTTCCACCACCCGGTGTACGAGCCGCTGTGGGACGCGCTCGAGGAGCACGAGCTCACCTTCGCGCTGCACCCCGCGGGCCCGGCCGACATGGCCGGCGCGTCGCGCCAGATGGGCCACCTCATGGCGCCGGGCACGCACCACGCGCTCATCCTCCAGTTCGACCAGCAGATGACGCTGTCGAACCTCGTCTACGGCGGCGTGCTCGAGCGGCACCCGAACCTGCGCGTCGCGGTGCTCGAGTGCGGCGGTGGCTGGATCGGCCACTGGATGGACCGCATGAACGAGTTCCTCGAGAGCTACCACTGGGCCGCCGCGCCGATGTCGCTCGAGCCGTCCGACTACTTCCGGCGCCAGTGCTGGATCAGCTTCGACCCGGGCGAGAAGACCGCCGGCGCCCTCGCGCCGATCGTGGGCGGCGAGCGCTTCATCTGGGCGTCGGACTTCCCGCACTCGGACGCGAAGTACCCGGGCGTGGTCGACGAGCTGCGCGAGCACAACGGGACGATGCCCGACGCCGACCGCCTCGGGCTCTACGGGCTCAACGCGCTCGACATGTACGGCCTCCCCCGTCCCTGATGGCCGAGCTCGACCTGTTGATCCGGGGCGGGAGCGTCGTCGACGGGACCGGCGCGCCCGCGCGCACCGCCGACGTGGCGATCCGCGACGGCGTGGTGAGCGAGATCGCCCGCGTCGACGCGGGCGCAGACCGCGTGATCGACGCCGACGGCCTGCTCGTCACCCCGGGCTTCGTCGACATCCACACGCACTACGACGCGCAGCTCCACTGGGACCCGACCGCGTCGCCGGCGTCGTGGCACGGGGTGACCACGCTGCTCACCGGCAACTGCGGGTTCACCCTCGCACCGGCCAAGCCCGAGGACCTGGAGTGGCTGCTCCTCATGCTCAGCCGGGTGGAGGGGATGTCGGCCGAGGCGCTCGCGGCCGGGGTCACCTTCACCGGCGGCAGCCTGGGCGACTTCCTCGCCGGTCTCGAAGACCGCGTCGGTGTGAACGTGGCGGCCAACGTGGGTCACTGCGCGGTCCGCCGCTGGGTCATGGGCGACGACGCCTCGGAGCGCACGGCCACGCCCGACGAGATCACGGCGATGCAGGAGCTCGTGCGCGCCGCCATGCGCGACGGCGCCGTCGGCTTCACGTCGTCGCAGCTCGAGCTCCACGTCGCCCACGACGGACGCGGCGTCCCCTCGAACCACGCCGACCCCGACGAGCTGGTCGCGCTCGCGTCGGTGCTGGGCGAGTTCGGCCGGGGCTCGATCGAGTTCATCCCCCGCTCGTTCCTCACCGGATACGACGACGCCGACCGCGCGCTCGTGCTCGCGATGGCGCGCGCGTCGGGCCGGCCGGTCCACCTCAACACCCTCACCGCGATGCCGCACGTGCCCGACGGCTGGAAGCGCAGCCTCGAGTTCGCGGAGACGGCCGCGGCCGCGGGCATCGAGATCCACCCGATGTTCGCCGCGAACCGCCAGGGCGCGCACTTCGCCCTCGGCTCCACGTTCCTGTTCGACGAGATGGCCACGTTCCGCGAGGCGCTCACGTCGCCCTCGCCCCGCCGCGAGGAGCTCCTGCGCGACCCGGCCGTGCGCGACCGGATGCGGGCCGAGCTGGCCGACCCGCGCGGCCGCTCGATCATGCTCGTGTGGGAGGTGGTGAAGGTCGAGATGGTGAAGCGACCCGAGCACGAGGGGCTCGTGGGCCGCACGGTGCGCGAGCTCGCCGACGAGCTCGGCGCCGATCCCCTCGACACGTTCCTCGACCTCTCGCTCGCCGACGACCTCGAGATGCAGTTCGTGCTCGCCGCCCCGCCGACCAAGGCGCGCCACGACGCGGTCGCGACGATGATGCGCAGCCCGGTGATGATGGCGGGCAGCTCCGACGGCGGTGCCCACCTCCTGTCGTTCTGCGGGGCCGACTACCCGACCCGCCTGCTCACCGAGTGGGTCCCGGGCGTGCTCACGCTCGAGCAGGCGGTGGCCCGGCTGTCGTCGATCCCGGCCCGGGCCGTGGGCCTCACCGACCGCGGCGTCCTGCGGGAGGGCGCGCCCGCCGACGTGAACGTCATCGACCCCACCCGCCTGCGCTCGGCCGAGGCGCCTCGCCTCGTGCGCGACTTCCCGGCCGACGCGGCGCGCTTCGTCGTCGACGGCGAGGGCTTCCGGGCCACGATCGTCAACGGCGAGGTGCTCCACGACGGCGGCACCTGGACGGGTGCCCGGCCGGGCCGCATCCTGCGCGGCGGCGCGTGAGCCGGCGGCGCGTGAGCCCGGCCGCGTGAGCGAGCCCGTTCCCGCGCGCCTGCCGCCGCGGCCCCCGCGCTCCTTCGCGATCCACTGGCTGGTCGACGCCGCGGTCGTGTTCGTGGGCGCCGCCTTCCTCGCGTGGCTGGTGGCCTTCCCGCTGGTTCCGCTCGCGATCATCTCGCTGGTGGTGGGGTTGATCGGCGCACCGTACACACGGCGCGCCGAGATCCGCGCGCTGGCCGCGCGGGCGGACGAGCCCGGTACCGAGTCGTCCTAGGCGCGCGGCACGGACCGGACCCGCTTCCGCCGTCGGCCACCGACGTTCGGGACCTCCGGCCCGGGACGGCCGCGCCGGCCGCGGCTTAGGCTCGACCCCGTCCCCGACCAGTGAGGTGAGCATGAGCCGAGCCGACGACTACCTCGAACGGGCCCGAACCGCCCTCGATGACCTGCGCGCGCAGATCAACGACCTCCGGGTCCAGGCCGACCTCGGGTCGGCCGAGGCCAAGGACCGCCTCCAGCAGGGCCTCGAGGCGCTGCGCCAGCTCCAGCAGGACGCACGCCAACGGGTCGAGCAGGCCCAGGGCGCCACGTCCGACGCGTGGAAGCAGATCGCCGAGCAGGCCGAGAAGGCGATCGACGCCGCGGGCGACGCGTTCGACCGGTTGGTGAAGGACTGGGAGAGCACCACCGGCGCGGCCGCGTCGGCCGCGCGGGCGGGGTTCGACTCCTTCCGGGCCGAGTGGAGCCGGCGCCGGGCCGAGCGCGAGCAGATCCTCGAGGACTCCTGACCCCCGAGTCGGGCGCATCCGGCGGTCGCCCGGCGGACGCTCCGGAGCGGCGCAACCGCGCGTTCTGGGACGCAGACGCCGACGGCTACCAGGCCGCGCACGGCGACGCGCTCGCCCGCGCGCCGGAGGCATGGGGGGTCTGGCGGATCCCCGAGTCCGAGCTCGGCGTGCTCGGCGACGTGGCCGGGCTCGACGTGCTCGAGCTCGGGTGCGGCGCGGCCCAGTGGGGCACCGCCCTCGCCACCCGGGGCGCCCGGGTGATGGGGCTGGACGTGTCACGCCGGATGCTCGGGCACGCCCGCGCACGCGCGGACACCGTCGCCGTCGACCTCGACCTGGTGTGCGCGTCGGGAACCCAGGCGCCCTTCGCGGACGCGTCGTTCGACCTCGTCTTCTGCGACCACGGCGCCCTGTCGTTCTGCGATCCCGCGCTGAGCGTGCCGGAGTGCGCACGGCTCCTGCGCGACGGCGGGCGGCTCGTGTTCTGCGTGGGGACGCAGCTCCTCTACCTCACGTGGGACGACGACGCCTTCCGCCAGACCCGGCGCCTGCAGCAGCGCTGGCGACCGCGCTGGACGGTCGACTCGGGCCAGGGCACGGTCGACGTGATCTGGTCGCACGGCGAGTGGATCCGCACGTTCCGGGAGCACGACTTCGTGGTGGACGACCTGGTGGAGCTCGTCGCCCCCAAAGGCTCGACCACCACCTACGACTTCGCCCCCGCCGACTGGGCCCGCCGCTGGCCGGCCGAGGAGATCTGGTGCGTCACCCGCCACCCGCGGTGACGGGCGTCACCGGCGCTCGAACGTGAACCCGCTCCCGTCGCGGTCCCAGGTCGCATCGGTGACACCTTCGTCGCGCAGCTGGTACTTCAGCACACGGCCGACGGGGTTACGCGGGAGGTCGGTGCGGAACTCGATGTAGCGCGGCACCGCGAAGTACGGCACTCGCTCCACGGCCCACGCGCACAGCTCCTCCTCGGTGAGGGTCTCCCCCGGGTTCAGCACCGCGGTGACCTTCAGGTCGTCCTCGCCGATGGCGCTGGGGACGGAGTGCACCGCGACGTCGTTGATCGCGTCGTGCCCGTGGAAGATCCGCTCCATCTCGAACGAGGAGATGTTCTCGCCGCGCCGGCGCAGGTAGTCCTTCTTGCGGTCGACGAAGTAGAGGAACCCGTCCTCGTCGACCTTGCCGAGGTCGCCCGTGTGGAACCACAGGTTGCGGAACACCGCGAGGGTCTCCTCGGGCCGGCGCCAGTAGCCCTGGAACATCGCGTTGGGGTTGCGGGGCCGGCACACGATCTCCCCGGTCGCGCCTACCGGCACCGGCTGGTCGTCGTCGTCGACGAGGCCCACCTCGAAGTCGTCCTGGTTCAGCCGGCCGGCGGCCCCCGGGCGGTTGGCCTCGCGGGCGGGAAGCGCGGAGATCAGCGAAGCCTCGGTGAGGCCGAAGCCCGCGCTGAAGGTCGGCACGCCGAACCGGGTGCGCCACGCCTCGTCGGTGGCCGGCGGCATCGGCGCGGCCACGCACAGCCGGAGCCGATGGTCGGCCTGGGCCGGGTTGTCCGCGGCGTCGCCCACGAGGATGGCGAGCGAGCCGAGCAGCGACGCGATGGTCGACCGTGTGCGCACCACCTCGGGCCAGAAGTTGGACACCGAGAACCGGCGCACGATCGCGGCGCTGTGCCCGTTGACGAGCGCGCCGACCACACACACCGAGATCGCGTTGAAGTGGAACAGCGGCAGCGGGGTGAACACGCAGTCGTCGGCGGAGATCTCCCAGGCCCGCGCGATCTGGTCCCCGAGCGACGCCACGTAGTGGTGCGGGAGCATGCAGCCCTTCGACGGACCGGTGGTGCCCGCGGTGTAGATGAAGCACGCGAGGTCGGACGGCTTCACCCCGGGGTCGGGGACGGCGTCGTCGGACTGCCCGGCGACCTCGGTCTCCCAGTCGTGCACGGCGAGACCGGCGATCGCGCGGTCGGGCTCGCCCACCACGATCACTGCCCGCAGCTCGGGCAGGGTCGATCGATCGAGGTCGGCGATCCGGCCGGCGAAGTCGCCCTGCACGATCATCACCGCGGCACCGGAGTCGGCGAGCTGGTGGCGGAGGAACTCGCCCTTGTACGCGGTGTTCACCGGCACCTGGATCGCTCCGAGCTTCACCGCGCCGAAGAACGAGATCACCTGCTCGGGCAGGTTCTCGAGCAGGGTGGCCACCCGGTCGCCGCGCTGGACGCCGAGGCCCTGGAGCACGCGGGCGCAGCGGTTGGCCGCGGCCTCCATCTCCCGCACGGTCACACCCACGCCCTCGAAGTCGAGGTAGGGCCCGTCGGGGTCGGTGGCGAGCCGGCCGGCGAGGGCGGTGAGGACGGTCGTGGACGGGTCGAGTTCGCTCATCGCCGCAGGACACTAACGGTCGGCGGACGGAGGCTCCGGTTGGGAGCGGGCCACCGTGGCGCCGACCTCCTGACCGTACGCGAGCTCGAGGTGGTGCCCGTCGGGGTCATCGAGGATGGCCCAGTACCCCACCGGGGGCCCGTCGTCGAAGGGGCCATCGACCGCGATCCCCTCGGCCCGGGCCTGCGCGCACCGGGCGTCGACCTCGTCGCGGCTCGCGCACGCGACCCCGAGGTGGGCCCAGCCCCCCAGCGTGTGCGTGACCTGCGTCCGGATCAGCACGACCACGAAGGGTCGGGTGAGGTCGGACAGCCACACCACCGCGACCGCGCCCGCCCCGGTGCCGTCGACCCGCCGGTGGACCACCCGCAAGTCGGCGTAGCGCTCGTAGAACGCCGCGCTCGCGTCGACGTCGGCGACGGGGAGCGCCACGTGCGTGAGGCCGAGGTCGGCAGCCACGGCACGCAGTATGCCGCGCGGGCGAGGGTCCGGATCGTCGGCGGCGGCGGCGAGCCAGCCGGTACGCTCCAGCCCCGTGAAGCGGGACCGTCGACCTGCGCCGACGCCTTCCGCGCGGGAAGTCCACGTTGGGGGGCCTTGATGCGCCGTCGAATCCTGAAGACGCGGTTCGGACGCGTGCTCGTCAACATCCGCGCCATCCTCCGCGGCCGCGACCTCCTGCGCGACGAGGCGGACGTCGCCCTCGTCGTCGCGGAGCAGGAGAAGAACCTCGGCCGAGCGCAGACGGTGATCACGGCGTTGATGGAGCAGCACTACGGGGGCGCCGAGCTCCCGCCGCCGGAGCTGCGCGCCCACGTCGGCCCCGACGACGCGTCGTTCGGCTTCTGGTCGAAGGGCCTGTACTCGTCCGGTCTGGTGCTCGACCTCTACGGCACCGAACCCGAGGGCCCCGTGCTCGACTGGGGCTGCGGCACGGGCCGCACGCTCCTGTGGCTGAGCCGCTATCCCGCCTGGCGCGAGTGGTACCGGGGCTGCGACCTCGACGAACCCGCGATCGCGTGGTTGCGCAGCCAGGGCCACGACCAGGTCCAGGTGACCCAGCCCGACCCGCCGCTTCCCTACGAGGACGGCTCGCTCTCGGGCATGTTCGCGTTCTCGGTGATGACCCACATCCCGCCGGAGCTGCACGAGCACTGGTACGCCGAGATCGCGCGGCTGCTGTCGCCGGGCTCCCGCGCGCTGATCACGCTCCACGGACAGCACTTCGTGACGACCGTGCGGGACGGCAGCGTCCCCGGCTTCGCGGAGAACGGCCACGCCTGGATCCCCGAGCCGTCGGGGAGCCACTTCTCCGACAACGCCTACGTGTCGGAGGCCTTCACCCGCCGTGCCCTCGAGGGCAAGCTCGACCTGGAGCGCTACGTCGACGGCGGATACGGAGCCCAGGACGTCGCGATCCTCCGGAAGTGATCCCGCGCCGCTCACGCGACGCTCGTGGGAGGATCGGAGCATGCACCAGTACCGGGCAACGTGCGCGTGGCGCGGCTCCACCGGCGACGGGTACACGGAGTACCGCCGGGCCCACGCGGCGGAGGCCCCGCCCGCGGTCACGCCGATGGCGCTCTCGGCCGACCCCGCGTTCCTCGGCGACCCGGCGCTCCTGAACCCCGAGCAGCTCCTCGTGCTCGCGGCCACGTCGTGCCAGCTGCTGTCGTTCCTCGCCGTGGCCGCCCGGGCCCGACTCGACGTGATCCGCTACGAGGACGACGCCGTCGGCGTGATGCCAGAGGACGACCCACCCCTGCGCATCACCCGGATCGCGCTGCGCCCGCGCATCACCGTGCGCGCCGGGGGCCGGTACGCCGGCCGCGCCGACGCGCTCGTCGAACGCGTCCACCACCTCTGCGAGGTCGCGCACCGCGAGTGCTACATCGCCAACAGCCTCACGACCGACATCGTGATCGAGCCCACGATCGACATCGTCGACCCCTGAGGCGCAGGGGCGGGTGGCGTCCCGCAGCCGCGCGCGGCCGGCGGCGACGCGCTAGGTGCCCGGCGACCGACCGCGGCCACCGGCGCGGCGGCGCGCACGATCCGCCAGGCGCCGGAGCGCCGCGACCTCGGCCGGGCGCATGTTCGGGTCGCGTGCCTTCGCGTCGGCCGCGACTGCGACCGCCGCCTCGAACGCCCGACCGCGGTACCGGCGGGCGAACCGTCGAGCGAGGAATCCCCGGACCGGGCTCACCAGGATCTGCACCGGACGCGGGGCCGGCATCTGCGCGCACATCAGGAGCACGTAGGTGAGGCACACGTCGCTCAGCGCGTCACCGGCGGACGCGTTCGTCCAGTCGATGACCATCGGTCCGCGCGACGACAGCATGACGTTCATCGGGTGCAGATCCAGGTGGACGAGACGGTCGCCACCGTCGGGGAGCCGCGGCAGCCAGTCCGGCGCAACGATCTCGTGGAGCGCGTCGTGCAGGTCGGCGAGCACCGACGCGTAGTGCGGCATCGTCCACGGCCGCTTGGCCATGACGTCCATCATCATCGGGCCGTCGATCCGCTCCATCACGATCTCGGTCCCGCCGGCGCGGACCTCGACGACCGCCGGGACCGGATAGCCCCGCTCGGCGGCGAAGCGCATCACCCGGGCCTCCCGCTCGAGGCTGCGCCCGTTGCGCGCCCTGCGGAGGACGAGCCCCGGGCCGTGCTCGAAGATGTCACCGTCCCGCCCGCTCGCCAGGAGCGGCCCCTCCACGTCAGCCCTTCAGCCGCTTCTCGGCGACACCGACGGTGCGGTCGAGGTCGGCGACACCGGTGCCGCCGGGGCGGCCGGGGCCGCCTTCACCGTCGCGATCGCGACCGAGCGCAGGGTCACCCCGCGCACGCGGCGAGCGCCTCGGGCAGCATGTCGCCCGAGCACAGGTGCATGCCGTCGCCGAGCGTTCCGTCGGCCTTCAGGGTGACGAGCGCCGCGTCGGGCTCCGCGCGGTGCCGGGCCTTCAGTGGATCCTGCACCGCGCGGAGCTCGTCGCGTTCCATCGTCAGGAGACGACGTCGCTCGTCTGCACCACCGCCTGGATGGTCGTGTAGTTCGCGACATCGGCCATCACCGCGCCGGTGCCCTCGGAGCCGAGCGCCGCGCCGAGCGCCGCGGGCGACTCGAACGTGAAGTGCACGGCGGCCTCGTAGGGACCGTCGATGCCCTTCTCGACGGTGACGTTGCCGGCGTCGAGGCCCCAGGTCTCGATCGCGAGCGGCACGTGCTTGTCGCGGTAGTAGTCGTGGTCGAAGGCCGCGCCCTCGGTCTTCGGGTAGAACACGCTGAATCGGATCACGGCAGTCCTCTGGTCGGGAGACGGATGGCCGGAGTCTGGCGCAGCGGCGGTGCGCATCGCACACTTGCCGGCGACTTCTCCCGCGTGTCGCCGTCCCGTCGCCGACGAGAACGACGACGGCACGAGCGCCGGGCGGGAGCGGCTCGATCAGTCCGGGCGGGCGAAGGTGGCAGCCGCGCTGCTGTCGAACTCGAAGCCGACCGCCGCCTCGTCCCCGACCACCCACGCGTCGTGTCCGGGCTGGATGACGTACGCGTCGCCGGGCGCGAGCTCCATCTCGGTGCCGTCGTCGTGCGCGACGTGCATCCGGCCCTGGACCAGCGTGCCCTCGTGGTGCACCTGACACGACTCGGTCTGGACCACGGGCTTGATGCACTCGGACCAGCGCCAGCCGGGCTCGAAGGTGACCCGCGCCGCCTTGAGCCCGCCGAGGTCGACGACGCGGATCTCCGTCTTCTCGGGAGTCCGCCGCTCGTCGGGTGAATCGAAGCTCTTCTTCGTGACGCCGCCCATGGCCCACTCCTCCTTGGTCGGTCTCCCCGGCGCCACACTTCCACCCGCGGGTTGCGTCGTCAACGACGCGCCTCCGGCGACGGGCCGCCGAGCCCGTGCCCAGAGGGCGGATCGCTACGCGGGGAGCCCCGCGGCGAGTGCGTCGGCACACGCGTCGGGCGTGCCGAACACGGTGTTGAGGAGCCACGCGCGCTTGAGGTAGAGGTGCGCGTCGACCTCCCAGGTGAAGCCCATGCCGCCGTGCACCTGCACCGAGGTCTTCGCGTTCTTCAACGCGGCCTCGCCCGCGAGCAGCTTGGCGCCGGCGATCGCGCGGTCGACGTCGCCGACCTCGGGATCGTCGAGCGTCACCGCGGCGGCGTGCACCGCGGTGCGGGCCACCTCGGCACGGACGACTGCGTCGGCCAGCAGGTGCTTGATCGCCTGGAACGACCCGATGGGCCGGTCGAACTGCTTGCGGCCGAGCGCGTACTCGGTGGCCGCCTCCACGCACGCGTGGGCCATGCCGGCCTCGAACGCCGCGGTGAGCACCGCACCCTGGCGCCGCCACGCAGCGGCGTCGGCCGCGGCGAGCACGTCGCCCTCGGGCAGGGGGTCGACCCGGGTGATCGGGGTGAGGGGGTCGAGCGGCCAGTCGAGCAGCTCGCCGTTCACCGCCGCCGCGGGCATCTGGCGGACGGCGGCGCCGTCGAGCACGAGCACGGCGTCGGACGCGGCGAGGTGCTCCACCATCGCGGGCCCGCCGGCGGGCCGGGCCAGGCCCGTCGGCACGCCGTCGACGAGGCCGTGCGCGAGCACTCCCCACGCGAGCGGGCCGGGCACGACGGCCCGACCGAGCTCCTCGAACGCGATCGCGGCGTCGGCCCAGGCGAAGCCGTCGGCGACGAGCGAGAACACGCCGGTCGCGGCGAGCTCGTCCCACACCGCGCGGTCGAAGCCGGCGCGGACCCGCTCGGACGTGAACCGGCCCCGGCAGACCGCGCGGATGCCGTCGCGCAGCGCTTCCTGGTCGTCGGTGAGATCGAAGTTCACTTCGCACCTCCGGCGGCGTCGGCGGGCCACTGGCGTTCACGCGGCAACCCGAGCACGCGCTCCCCGAGGATGTTGCGCTGGATCTGCGACGTGCCTGCCGCGATCGTGAGCGACAGCGTGCGCAGCCGCTCCTCCACGTAGGGCTCGTGGATGTCGAACGCGCCGCGTTCGAGCACCCGCATCGACAGCTCGCACAGCCGGTCGCGCGCCTCGGAGTAGGCCAGCTTCATGATCATCCCGCCGAGGCCGGTGTCGCCCTTGGTGGCGGCACGCGACACGTTGCGCTTCGTGAGCGCCCACAGCGCGTCGAACTCCGCGATCACGTGACCCAGCTCGCGGCGGTCGGCCGGGTCGTGGACCCGCGGCGCGAGCTCCTCGGCCATCCGCATCGCGTCGACCATCTCGGACACGAACGCGGTGCCGCGCTCGAAGCTCAGCGTGACGTTGGTGACGCGCCAGCCGTCGTTCTCCTTGCCCACGATCTGCTCGACGGGCACCCGCACCTCGTCGAGGAACACCTCGCAGAACTCGGAGGACCCGAGGATCGTCTCGATCGGCCGGACCTCGATGCCGGGCAGGTCCATCGGGAGGATGAACCAGGAGATGCCCTTGTGCTTCGGCACGTCGGGGTCGGTGCGGGCGAGCAGCTCGCCGTACTCGCCGACCTGGCCGAACGAGCACCAGATCTTGCGGCCCGTCACCACGTAGTGGTCGCCGTCGCGCACGGCCCGGGTGGTGAGGCCGGCGAGGTCGGACCCGGCGTCGGGCTCCGAGAAGCACTGGCACCACACCTCCTCGCCGCGGAGGATCTTGGGGATGTGCTTCGCCTTCTGCTCGTCGGTGCCCTCGGCGATGAGGGTGGGGCCGGCGTGCAGGGTGCCCACGAAGTTCACGCCCACGTACGGCGCCTTCGCGTTCGAGCACTCCTCGAGGAAGATCAGCTGCTCGCTGGGCGGGGCCTCACGGCCGCCGTACGCCTTGGGCCACGACATCCCGGCGTAGCCGGCCTCGAAGAGGCGCTTCTGCCAGTCGGTGTCGTAGACGACCCGGGCGGGCCAGTCGTCGCGAGGGGGCTCGGGCGGGAGCTGGGGCAGCGTCGCCTCGAGCCACGCCCGCAGCTCGGCCCGGAAGGCCTCGTCCGATGCGGAGGAGCGAAGATCCATCGCTGCGGGAGGTTACCGACGTCAGCAGACCAGGGTCTGCTTGGGCGCCCGGAGGTCCACCAGGTACCGGACCACCGCGCCGTCGACGCACCGGTTGCCGAGCCCGAACGAGGTGTGCTGCGCCCCGGGCGCGCTGACGAGCACACCCGAGCCGAGCTGGGTCGCGAGCGACTCGGCCCAGGCGAACGGCGTGGCCGGGTCGTGCCGGGTTCCCACCACCACGATCGTCGGCGCACCGGGAGCGTGCACCGGCGCCGCGGCCGGACCCGCGAACGGCCAGAGCGCGCACGCGATCGAGTTGTTCACGATGGCCGGGCCGGTGCGGGGCGCGACCGCGGCCGCGGCCTGCTCGATGTCGGCGACGTCGGCCACGCCGCCCACGGCCGGCCCGTCGGCACAGCTGATCGCGAGGAACGCGTCCTCGATGGTGCCGTAGGAGCCGTCGGTCTTGCGCTCGGTGTACGAGTCGGCGAGCTCGGCCATGGCCCGGCCGTCGCCGCGGTCGGCGTCGTCGAGCGCCTGGCCCAGGTACGAGTATCCGGAGGCCCCCTCGTACAGGATCGCGGCCAGCCCGAGGTCGAGCTCGGTCTGGGAGAGCGTGCGCGCGGGGCGCGCGTCGGGCACGGCGAGGCCGTCGCGGTCGACCCGGGCCCGGAGCGCGTCGAGGGCCCCGGCCGGGTCCCCTCGGCGGTGGAACGCGCAGCGCTTGTCCTTCGCGCACCACTTCAGGAAGCTGTCGAGCACTCCTTCGAACCCGGCCGACTGCTCGACCTGCATCCGCTTCGCGTCGATCGACGGGTCGACCGCGCCATCGAGCACGAGTGCGCGCACGTGGTCGGGATAGGCGGCCGCGTACTTGGCCCCGATGTAGGTGCCGTAGGAGAACCCGAGGAAGGTGAGCTGGTCGTCGCCGAGCGCGGCGCGGACCCGTTCGAGGTCGATCACGGTGTCGTCGGTGGTGATGTGGCGCAGCTTGTCGCCCTGGGCCGCGGCGCAGGCGTCGACGAACTTCTTCACGCCGTCGACGAGCACGGCCCGCTCGGCTGGGGTGTCGGGCGAGAAGTCGAGCGCGTAGTAGGCGTCCATGTCGTAGTTGCACTCGACCGGCGCGCTCCGGCCCGATCCGCGCGGGTCGACGCCCACGATGTCGAAGCGGTCGCGCAGCTCGGCGGGCAGCGTGAGGGCGATGCTGCGGACGAAGTCGATCGCCGAGCCGCCCGGACCGCCCGGGTTCATCACCAGCGAGCCGATGCGACGGCTCGCGTCCCGGGCGGGAGACCGGATGAGGGCGAGGTCGATGGTCTCGCCGCCGGGGGCCGCGTTGTCGAGCGGAACCGGGAGCGTGGCGCACTGGAACGAGTCTCCGCACGCGCGCCACTTCAGCGCCGTCGTCGCGTCGGGCGCGGCGGCCGCGGCGCTCTGCGCGCCGGCGGCGGCGGCGGGAACCGCGCTCGACGCGCTCACCACGAGCACCCCGAGCAGGACGCGGACCAGCAGACGGCGCAGCGGCACCGGAGCAGCGTACGGGTCACCGTCGGCACCCCGGAGGCGGGTCGCTCGGCGCCGCGCCGTCCGTCGTCGGGGCGGGGTCGTCGGTCGCGAACCTCGCGACGTGCCGCGACGGAGCGATCCGGGGCACGATGGGGTCATGGGACGACTCGAGGACAAGGTCGCGCTGATCACCGGCGCCGGGAACGGCATGGGCCGCGACGCCGCGCTGCTCTTCGCCCGTGAGGGCGCTCGCGTGATGGTGGCCGACGCGGTCGAGGACGGCGGCCACGCGACCGTCGCCGCGGTCGGCGAAGCGGGTGGCGATGCCGCCTTCGTGCGCGTCGACGTGTCGTCGGCCGAGGCGGTCGAGGCCATGGTCACGGCCACGATGGCCCGGTACGGCCGCCTCGACGTGCTCTACAACAACGCGGGGATCTTCCCCAGCGACGACGGCGGCGCGACCGAGACCCCCGAGGCCACCTGGGACCGGGTCATGGACGTCAACCTCAAGGGCGTGTGGCTCGGGTGCCGCTTCGGGATCCCTGCGATGCTCGAGCACGGGGGCGGCTCGATCGTCAACGTCGCGTCGTTCGTGGCGCTCATGGGCGCGGCCACCCCGCAGATCGCGTACACGTCGAGCAAGGGGGGCGTGCTGGCGATGACCCGCGAGATCGCGGTCGAGTACGCGCGCCGGGGCATCCGGGCCAACGCGCTGTGCCCGGGTCCGGTGGAGACGCCCCTGCTCGCCGACCTGATGAGCGACCCCGATCGGCGGGCCCGGCGGCTCGTCCACATCCCCATGGGCCGGCTCGGGCGCTCCGAGGAGCTGGCCAGGGCCGCGCTGTTCCTCGCGTCCGACGACTCGTCGTTCATGACCGGGCAGTCGCTCGTCGTCGACGGCGGGATCACCGCGGCGTACACCACCCCCGAAGGTCCCCCGGCATGACCGAGCCCGCCCGTCTCGATGCCGCGGCCCTCGAGGTCGCGATCGAAGACGGCACGATCGACACCG
>JBAZYX010000015.1:0-47478 GCA_041659105.1 Acidimicrobiia bacterium | reverse complement strand
CGAGGGCGAGCTCGACCTGTAGCCCGATGGATGGCGCCCGACCTCGTGGGACACACCCCTTTCGACACCGGACAGCGCGGCGAAGCCGTGCGCAACTTCGTTGCTGATCGATCCCAGCGCGGAGACGTCCGCGGCCGGGGAGCGCGCACGGGCCGCGCACGACAAACAGAGGAGCTCTTCGTCGATCATCCGCGCGCGGCGGTCAGTGGGACTCTGTCGTGTGCGGGCCCTCTGGTAGGGGCACGATCACGAGCGGCAGATGGCAGTGGCGAGCCAGGTAGTAGCTGACGGAGCCCAGCAGGCGCCCGGTGATCCTTGTTCGGCCGCACGCGCCGACAACGAGAAGGTCGGCCTCGCTGTGACACAGGACCGATTCGGCGTCGCCCCGTTGGACCTCGCCGACGAGATGAACTCCGAGCGCATCGGCGAGTGCGCGCACGTGTGCGATCTCGTGCTCCACCAGCCTCTGCGCGGGACCATCGTCGTCGGCATCGCACAGGTTCGCATCGACCATCGATGGCGACGCAGTCCAGACATGCGTCACCACGGCCACGTCTTCGGCGTGTGCGTGTTCGACGGCCCAGCGAAGTGCTGCGCGAGACGTCAGCGAGCCGTCGACGCCGACGACAATGCGCTGCGAACGTCGGTCACCGGCGGAGGACATCGCGGCGCTGCCGGTACTCGTCGGCATCGATTTCGCCCCGTGCGAACAGCTCATCGAGGATGTCGTCGGCGGACCGACGCCCGTCGGTGGGGGGACGATGGTTTCGGGTCGCCGCGTAGACGATGGCCGCGATCGCACCCAAGAACGCGAGCCATCCGATGCCCATGACCCACCACCACCCACCGCTCATGTGGTCGTCACTGGAGCTGCCGATTCCCTGCAGGATTGCTGCCAACACACCCATGCTCGTCCTTTCCCCGTTGCACACCGATGACCCCGGGTCCGGCGCCGTCGTGCACAACGACGAGATGTCGTTGATTGAAGCACGGCCCCTACAGTGAGTCCATCCACCTCGCGTGGGAACCCCGATCTGAGGGGGCAGCGCCATGAAGACGGCCGCACCGGTCCAGGACGCGGGCGACGCCTTTGCCAAGGATCCCGTGTGCGGGATGATCGTCCACAAGGCGAAGGCGCTTCACGTCGAGTCGGGGGGGCGGTCGTATTACTTCTGCAGCGAAGGATGTCTGCGGACGTTCGAGTCGCCCGACCAGGAGCTCCGACATCTCAAGCGGCGGGTGACGATCGCGCTCACGGGAGTCGTGGCCCTCGCGATCCTGCGTGCTGCGGTGTTCCTCGGCCTGGCGGCTGGCGCGACCGCGTTGACGTGGGCGCCGATTCCCGGGTTGCCTTGGTTCACGTGGGGCGTGTGGATGATGATCCTCGTCACGCCCGTTCAGTTCATCGGCGGTGCGACGTTCTACAAGGGCGCGTATGAGGGCGTCCGTCGTCGCACCGTGAACATGGACTTCCTCGTCGCGCTCGGAACGTCCGTCGCGTACTTCTACAGCCTCGTGGTCGTGCTGTTCCCCGACCTGCTTCCGGTCGGGAGTCGCGACGTGTACTTCGAAGTATCCGCCGTGATCATCGCGTTCGTCCTCCTCGGTCGGTACATGGAGGACATCCTCAAGAAGAAGAGCTCTGCGGCGGTTCGCAAGCTGATGGACCTTCGCCCCCCGACGGCGAAGGTCATTCGCAACGGCACGGAGATGGAGGTGCCGGCGGAGTCCGTGATCATCGGCGAGACCGTCGTGATTCGGCCCGGGGAGAAGATCCCCACGGACGGGACTGTGATCGACGGCCACTCCGCGATCGACGAGAAGCTGATCACGGGCGAGAGTGTGCCCGCGGAAAAGGACCCGGGCGACGAGGTCATCGGCGGCACCATCAACACGACGGGATCGTTCCGCTTCGAGGCCACACGCGTCGGCGCCGACACAACGCTGAATCAGATCATCCAACTCGTCGAGGATGCACAGACGTCGACGGCGCAGATTCAGCGGATCGCCGACCGCGTGGTCGTCTACTTCGTCCCCGCGGTGGTGAGCATTGCGGTCGGTAGCTTCATCGCCTGGCTGATCATCGGCGATCTTCCTACCGCGGTGCTCGCGTTCATCGCCGTGCTGATCATTGCGTGCCCGTGTGCGCTCGGCATCGCGACGCCGGCGGCGCTCATGGTTGGAGTTGGGAAGGGAGCCGAAGCCGGCATCCTGATCCGGGGCGCCGAGTACCTGGAACGAGCGGTCAAGCTCACCACTGTCGTCTTCGACAAGACCGGGACGATCACCAAAGGGAAACCGTCGGTCACCGATGTCGTCGTCATACCGGAGTACGGGGCCGACGAATCGATTGCGACGGAGATGCTCCGTCTCGCCGCCGCGGCGGAGCAGGCGAGCGAGCACCCCCTCGGACAGGCCCTCGTCGAGGACGCTCGGCACCGGGTCGGCGTCCTGCCGGAGCCGACAAGCTTCACGGCGATGGCCGGGCACGGGATCGAAGCGCAGATCGACGGTCACGCCGTGCTGGTCGGCAATCGTCGATTGATGCGCGAGCGATCCGTTCCCGTCGCCGACGAAATCGAGGCACGAGCGACAACCCTGGAAGCGCAGGGCAAGACCGCGATGCTCGTCGCGTCCGACGGACGCCTGCTCGGCGTCGTCGCGGTTGCCGACACGATCAAGGCGAACGCGACGGAAGCCATCGCTGACCTCCGCCAAGAGAAGGTCGCGGTCGCGATGCTCACGGGGGACAACGAGCGCACTGCACAATCCATCGCAGCGCAGGTTGGCATCGACCGTGTCATCGCCGGCGTGCTCCCTGGCGACAAGGCCACCGAGATTCAGCGTTTGCGTGACGCGGGTGAAGTCGTCGCGATGGTCGGAGACGGCATCAACGATGCGCCCGCATTGGCGACGGCCGACATCGGCATCGCGATCGGCTCAGGGTCGGACGTGGCGAAGGAGACCGGGGGGATCATCCTCATCCGCGACGACCTCCGTGACGTCGCCGTGGCCATCCGGCTGAGCCGTGCCACCATGCGAAAGATTCGTCAGAACCTGTTCTGGGCCTTCGGCTACAACACCGCGGCGATTCCGATTGCAGCCGCGGGACTGCTCAACCCGGTCATCGCCGCGGCCGCGATGGCGCTCTCGAGCTTGTCGGTGATCATCAACTCGGCCACGTTGAAGCGGCTCGACGTGCGGCGGCTCGCTGACACCCCGGCTGGGCAGTGACCGGCCCGCCGCGGACCGAGAGGACCTGATGCACCGACGCGTTCCCGTGGCCCGCCGGAACCTCCTGGCCGACGGTCGGAGCCTCGTCGCTGGCGTGCTCGGGGTCGGCTTGGCCTTGATGCTCGTCCTGTTGCTCGACGGCCTGTGGCAGGGTGTCCAACGTCAGGCGACTGCGTACCCCGACCGGGTCGGTGCGGACCTGTTCGTGACCCAGCCCGGGATCCGCGACTTCCTCGGTGAGACGAGCAGCATCCCCCGCTCCACCGTGCAGACAGTGCGCGACACGCGGGGGGTCGATTGGGCCGACCCGGTGAGGGGGCAGTTCGTCGTGTTCGACCTCCACACCAAGAAGGTCGCCGCGTATGTGATCGGCTCGGAGCCGGGCGGTCGCGGCGGACCGTGGGCCATGGCCGACGGCCGGAGGCCGCGTCGGGACGACGAGATCGTGGTCGACCGGGCACTCGCTCAGCGTCACGGCCTCGGCATCGGCGATCGCCTCGGCATCGGCGGATCGACCCTGCGCATCGTCGGGCTGGCCGACGCATCGGCGCCGATGACCGGCTTCGTCTTCATGGCCCACGCAACCGCCGACGAGCTCTTCCGTACTCCGGACACCACGAGCTTCGTGCTCGTCGGCACCGACCGTCCTCTGGTGGTGCGCGGCCGGCTCGAACGGCAGGGCCTTTCTGTCCTCAGCGCCGATGAGGTCGCGGCGAACGACCGTCGTCTCTACACCGACATCTTCGGCTCGCCGCTCAAGGTGATGGTCACGGTCGCCTTCGTCACGGGTGCGCTCGTCGTGGCCTTGAGCGTGTACGCATCGGTGATCGCTCGTCGACGCGAATACGGCATCATCAAGGCGATCGGCGCGTCAGGCTGGACGATCGCGGGCATGGTGGTTCGCCAGACGCTCGCATTGAGCGTCATCGGCCTCGGTGTCGGCGCCGTCCTCTTCCTTGGCGCGCGGGCGCTGCTCGCATCGCTGCGTCCCCAGTTCAGTGTGGTGCTCACGACTTCTGGACTGGTCCGCGCGCTGGCCGCGGCGATCCTCATGGGCCTCATCGCGTCAGTCGTCCCGGTGCGGCGAGTCGCCGCGGCTGATCCCGCGACTGTCTACCGAGGGACGTGACGTGCGCGCCGTCCCGCTCGCTCGCCACAACCTCTTCCAGGACCGGCGCCGTGCCGCGCTCTCCGTGTCCGGGCTCGCCGTCGCACTGCTGCTCGTCCTCGTTCTCAACGGAATCTTCGCGGGCGCCATCCGCCAGGTGACCGCCTACCTCCGCAATGCTCCCGCCGATGTGGTGATCTCGCAGCGGGGAGTGCGCACCATGCACATGTCGGCCTCCGCACTCCCCGGAGACGCCCTGCGCGCAGCGCGCCGGGTCCGTGGCGTGGCGGGAGCCGACGCCATTCGGTATACGAGCGCCACACTGCACGGGCGGGAGGGCAGTCAACTCGCCTACGTGATCGGCTACGACGTCCGCACCGACCGAGGCGGCCCCTGGAACCTCGTCAGCGGGCACACGCCGAGAACGGGGGAGATCGTCGTCGACGAGGTCGCGGCCGACAACCTCGGTGTGAGGATCGGTGGACCGGTCGAGGTCCTCGGACGGCAGTTCACCGTCGCGGGCATCTCACGGGGTGGTACCAGCATCACGAATACGACGGCGTTTCTCCCGACCGCGGACTTCGCGGCAATCCGAGGGCCTGCTTTGAGCTATGTGCTCGTACGGGCCGAGCGTGGCACCAGTCCGCGTGTTCTCGCCGCGCGACTCGAGCGGCAGATTCCGGGCGTGACGGTGCAGACCAAGGAAGAGTTCGTCCACGAGGAAGGAAGCATCGTGCGCGACATGAGCGCCGACCTGATGCAGATCATGTCGTTCATCGCGTTCCTCATCGCCTTGGCGGTCATCGCGCTGACTCTCTTCACGGCGACGCTGGCGAAGCTCCGCGAGTACGCGGTCGTCAAGGCGCTCGGCGCCTCGGCGTGGCGCCTCGGACGCACCGTGGTGGCGCAAGCCGTGTGGTCAGTGGGTCTGGCACTCGTTCTCGCCGTCGTCCTCGCGTTCCTCGTCGGGGCGGCACTCGCAGCGTTCACCCCGAACGTCCGGGTCGCCATCGAACCGTCGTCCGTGACGCGAACAGCGTTGGCCGCCGTCGCCGCCGGCGCGGTTGGCGCGCTGGTTCCCCTCCGCCGAGTAATCCGGCTGGATCCCGCGACTGCGTTCAAGCGATGAGTCTCACCCCTGTCCCGGCCCTGCGCGCCCGAGGCCTCACGAAGACCTTCGGCGAAGGAGCGCTCGCCGTGACGGCTGTCCACCAGGTGGATCTCGAAGTTGCCCGCGGTGAAGTCGCACTGCTGATGGGGCCTTCCGGGAGCGGCAAGACCACGCTGCTCTCGATGCTCGGTGGAATGCTGCGCCCGACCAACGGGACCGTCGAAGTCGATGGCATCGATCTCACCCGCGCTCGCGAACGCGACCTCCCCAGGCTTCGTGCACGCCAGTTCGGATTCGTGTTCCAGGACTTCAACCTCCTCGGCGCCCTCAGCGCCCAGGAGAACGTCGAGCTCGCCTGCAACCTCGCCGGGGTGACCGGTGCCCGTGCACATGCACGCGCCCGCGAGTTGCTCGATCGGTTCGGACTCGGCGAACGCCTCCGGTTCCTGCCTGCTCAGATGTCCGGAGGCGAGCAACAGCGCGTGGCCATCGCGCGTGCACTTGCCAACAACCCCCCGGTCCTGCTGGCCGACGAGCCGACGGCGAACCTCGACTCCAAGATCGGTCACGAGGTCGCCCGGCTGCTCCGCGCACTTGCCCACGACGAGGGCCGTAGCGTCCTCATGGTGAGTCACGACACGCGGCTCGAGGAAGTGGCCGACCGCGTGCTCTGGCTCGAGGACGGCGCCCTGAAGGATCTCGAGCGCATGGCCACTGATCCTGTCTGCGGTATGGCCGTGGCCCGAGACGCGGGACCGCACTTTCAGCACGCAGGGACGACCTGGCGGTTCTGCTCCCCGGCGTGCCGAGACGATTTCGCGGCCGATCCGACTCGCTTCGCCCGTCGCGCTGCGCCGACGGCCTGAGCCGACGCGGCCGAGTGCCGCTGGAGATCGGCCGCTGAGGTGGGAGTGTCTCTGGGCCGTCAGCAGAGCTGATCGAGGACCCCAGCATGGTGCACCCCGACGATGGCGCCGCTGGCGAGGATCCCGGAAACGAGCAAGAGCGCTGCGATCGGCAGGAGAATCGACACGCGAGTCGTGAGCGGCAACGAACGCGGCGGTGCCTGCAAGCGACGAACCCGTTCGCGGAGTGAGTCCGGCATTCCCGAAGCGGTCGTACTGCAGGACTGGGTGATGTGGAGGACTGCTCTGCGAACGGTCGCGCGGCGATGCGCTGAATCGCCCGCCGCGCCATCGTCGGCCCAAGCCTCCAGCGACCTTCGAAGCGCGTCGGCGCTGCGTGTCGGGCCGCGGAAAGGTGCGAAAGAGCGTTCGACGACGCTCGCCAACATCGTGTGCCGCCAGTGGCGGTTCCGCTGGTGGGTCGCCTCGTGCTCGATCACGACTTCGAGCTGGTCGGATGCCAGCGAGTCCACCAAACCCTGCGAGATCACGACCTGCCCATGAACACCGGGAACGCTCATCGCCAGCAAGTGATCGGTCGGCAAGACGACAAGATCGAAGTCACCCCTGTCCTCGTGGCGACCGAGCCATGGCTCCACCGCGACCGCGAGCGTCGAGCGATAGGAGTGCCGCGCCGCGCGGACCACGCGCAGGGCGAGGATCGTTGCGAGCGTGCCCGCCACGATCGCCCCGACATTGCCTCCGAGCGTGAACGGTCCGATGAGGTTGTCGCAGACGCCGGCGATCGCAGGAACGTGCAATGCCCGAAGTGCGGCCGGCGTAGCGAGCGCGACGAGGCCAACCTCGACCGAGAGCAACCCCACCCACAGCGACGTCGCGGCCGATCGAGCCCACCGCCGCGACTCGAGACGCGCAGTCCGGTGGTAGACGCCCGGCAGAATCGTGAGGACCCATCCCGTGAGCACGAGCAGCGCTGCAGTCACCGCCGCTGCTTCCTCTCGTCGAGAACGCGGGCGAGTTGGCTCGCTTCACGACGACTCATTCCGTCCACGAAGTGGTTCAAGGCCAGCAAGCGGTCGCCGGACTTGTCCAAGATCTCCTGCATCCGCAACGCCGCCAATTCATCGCGGGTCGCCACTGGGCGGTAGGCGAAGGCACGCCCCCGCGGCTCTCGGTCGAGCAGCTCCTTCTGCCACAACCGGACAAGGATCGTCATGACGGTTGTGTACGCGAGGCCACGCCGCCTTGTGTTGATCGCGGTCTGGACTTCGCGAGGGGTCAACGATTCCTCGGCATCCCAGAGGACGTCCATCACCTGCGCTTCGAGCTCACCACGAGACGCGCGCTGTGCCACCGAAACCTCCTGTCACGCCGATGCTACCGAAATGCCGAGTCAGTCCTGCGGCCCCATAGCACCTGACCAACGACAACGCGTAGTTTGAGGGGCGGATCGCCCAACCGAGCGGTGCCGCAGCAGCCGGTAGAACGTTGATGCGACGGATCGGTGCGTGGCCATGACTCAGTCGACGAATCGCTTGCCGGACGCTCGGCGCAATCGCGCGCCCGGCTCCATCGCGCTCGCGATGCTGGCGGCGGCGGCGGTTCTCGCCGTCGTGGGCCTTCCCGACGTTCCAATGATGTGGCCGATGTACCGACTCGGTGTGGTCTTCCCGAGCTGCGGGCTCACGCGTGGCATCGTGGCCATCTTCCGCGGCGAGTTCGGCCTCGCTTGGAGGTTCAACCCCGCGAGCTTCGTGGCAGCTGTCGGCGCCCTGGCGCTCGCGGCCCAACTGCTCATCGGCAGGCACGCTCGATGGACTCGACGCGCCGTGTCGCCCATGGAGCGTCGGATCGGGGTTGGCGGCGTAGTAGCCGCAGTCGTCTTGCTGTGGATCCACCAGCAGGTGAACGCCGACTTCGTGATCCACGGGCGGCTTTGACGGACCGAACGGTGGTGGCCCGCGCGCGACGTGCAGACCGATCAGTCGGGCGGACGCTCGAGGCGCTCTGTCAATCCGATGAGCCCGTCGTCAGCGTCGGGCCCGAAGGCCGAGACGACGATGCCGAGGGTGCCGCATCTGGGGCATTCGACGCCCAACACGATCGCTTCGTCGCCAGGATCGGTCGCGCCCTCGAAGCGGAACGTCTCGTGTACGACGAGCTTCGCGGGGCGATGCAAATGTCCGCACGAGGAACAATGCAGTGTGCCGCGGTCGATCCTGAAGTCGCCGCGGAACCCTTTGGCTTCGAGGAGTCGGACAGCCTCGGTAACCGTCTCGGGGACATCCATCGTCGCGACGGTAGTGCGAAGCGGTGCGCCACAGAACGATGTCGGAGATGCACGATGCGGTCATCGTCCGAGTGGAGGAGTCCGCCGTGGAAACGACGAATTCCACCGAAGCGACAGTCGGTCATGCCCGCCATCGGAACCACGGGTTGATGATGGTTCTCTGTTGCATGCTCTGACCTACGACGCCACGGCCACGCTCCGGTGCCGTGTTCGCGCGATCGTCGGGAAGCGCGAGCCGCTTGAGCATCACGGCGTTCACCGCGACGATGGCACTCGAGCCCGACATCGAGAGTGCAGCGATCTCGGGGCGAAGGACGAGCCCGAAGAGCGGGGCGAACACACCTGCTGCAATCGGCAATGCGATCGCGTTGTAGCCGACCGCCCAGCCGAGGTTTTGGTGCATCTTGCGCAACGTGCCCCGCCCGATCGAGAGGGCTGTCGGAACATCGAGCGGGTCCGATCGCATCAGAACCAGATCTGCCGTTTCGATGGCAACATCGGTACCGGCGCCGATGGCGATCCCCAGGTCGGCCTGGGCGAGCGCAGGAGCGTCGTTCACGCCGTCGCCGACCATCGCTACCCGCCGTCCGGCCTGTTGTAGCTCGGCAACCTTGGCCGCCTTGTCACCAGGCAACACCTCGGCGACGACAGTGTCGATGCCGAGTTGCGCGGCGATGCGCTCAGCCGTCGCTGCATTGTCGCCGGTGAGCATGACGACTTCGATCCCGAGGTCATGAAGGGCGCTGACGGCAGCCGCAGCCGTCGGACGAGCCGCGTCGGCAATGCCGATCACAGCCCGCACCTCGCCGTCCACCGAAACCATCACGGCGGTGCGGCCACCGGCCGCGAGCTCGGCGGCCCGAACGCCGAGCGCCCTGAGCGCGACATGCTCACGTTCCATCAGGCGGGGACTGCCGACGGCCACCTTCTGTCCCCGGACTGACGCAATGGCACCATGGCCGGGGACGTTCTCGAACGACGACACCGACAAGACCGCCGCCCCGGCGCCATCCGCGTAGCGGACCACCGCCTCGGCGAGAGGGTGTTCCGACTCGCGTTCCACCGCGGCCACGAGACCGAGGAGCTCGCGCTCGTCGATCCCGTCGACGATCAGGTCGGTGACCTCAGGCTCACCCTTGGTCAAGGTTCCCGTCTTGTCCATCACGACAACGTCGATCCGCGCTGACGTCTCGAGCGCCGACGCGTGCTTGAAGAGCACGCCGCGTTGTGCGCCGAGGCCGGTGCCCACCATGATCGCCGTCGGGGTCGCGAGTCCGAGGGCGTCGGGGCAGGTGATCACGACGACCGTGATGGCGAAGAGCACCGCGTCAGCGGTCGGCCGGTCACTGAAGATCATCCACGCAAGCAGCGTGACCAGACCACCGATGAGAGCTACGAACACCAGCCAGAACGCGGCCCGGTCGGCGAGACGCTGGCCAGGCGCCTTGGAGTTCTGCGCCTCTTGGACCAGCCTCACGATCTGAGCAAGCGCCGTGTCGGATCCGACCTTCGTTGCCCGAACGCGCAGCGTCCCATTCTTGTTGATGGTCGCACCGATCACGGCCAAGCCCGGCTCCTTGTGCACCGGCAGGCTCTCGCCGGTCACCACCGACTCGTCGACCTCGCTCGCGCCCTCCTCGACGACTCCGTCCACGGCGATCTTGGCGCCGGGTCGCACCAGGAGGAGATCTCCCACCACGACCTCGGCGGTCGGTACTTCGACCGGCGATCCGTTGCGCACGACAACCGCCATCGGCGGGGACAGATCGAGAAGCGTGCGGATGGCTTCGTTGGCGCCTCCACGGGCACGCATCTCGAACCAGTGGCCGAGCAACACGAACGCGGCCAGCACGCTGGCGGCTTCGTAGAAGACGTCGCCGCCACCCGTGAACGTGACGATGACCGAGTAGAGCCAGCCCGTGCCGATCGCGACGGCGACCAACACCATCATGTCGAGGGTGCGGGCTCGCAACGCATGGTACGCGCCCTCGAAGAAGATCGACGACGCGTAGAGCACCACCGGAAGACTGAGCAACAGCGACCAGACGTCGTCGCGCATCCCGAATGGTGATGCGACGTCGAAGCCGAGCACGTCGCGGCCGATCGGAGACCACAAGACGATCGGTACGGAGAACACCGCAGCGATGATGAAGCGGTTCCGGATGTTCGCGGTCATCGCCTCCATCGACATGCCGTCATGACCGCCGTGGCCCATGACCTCAGCGGGGTTCTTCAGATGGTCGTGGCCACCTTCGGCAGACGGTGCGGCGTGGGTGCCGTGCGCTGCGTGTTCGTGCTCGGGTGGGGTCTCGACGAGAGACGGGGTCCCTCGGGGTGCCGTCGCGGCTCCCCCCGCGCTTCCCGGCTCCTCCATGGGGTCAACCAGATGACGGGGCACCGACTGCCCATGGCTCTCGTACCCGCAGTTGTTGACGCACGCGCACAGCTCTTCGAGTGAGATCTGGGCGGGGTCGTAGGTGACGTTGGTCGACTGTGCGACTGGGTTCGCCTCAACCGCGGCAACCCCTGGGCACCGCTCGAGAGAAGCCTCGACCACCGCCTTCTCACTCGCGCGGTAGACACAACGCGTGTCGAGCACTGCCGTCGTGTGTTCCTGAGAGGTCGCGTGCTCGTGGTGCGATGCGTCGGAGTCTTCCGTCATCAACGCTCCGTTGTCGGCGACTCGCGTCGGTTCTGCGTCGAGAAGTGGCCGGCTTCGCCGCGACGGCGGATGCGCCGGCCGGTCATGCCCGCTGGGACGACCCGGATCCAATGGTCTTTGTCTCCCGGTGCCCAGGGGACGAGGGCGAGCGCGTGAATGCGAGCCTGGAGCTCGCGACTGTGCGCACGTCCGATCTCGCTCGCTCTCCCCCAGACGTGGACGCTCCATCCCACCCGTCGATCCGCGTCCACGCTGTCGACCTCGAACGCGACTGGCTGCCCGGAGATCGCGTCGCATTGCGATCCGGCGTCGGAGCGGAAGACGATCGTGTCTCCGTCGAGGATGTAGTTGACAGGGAAGATCACGGGATGCATGCCGGTGGAGATGGCCAGCCGACCTATCGACTGGGTGGCCAGCAAGCGGAGGCAAACGCCTTGCCCCAACTCCTCGAACGATGCGTCGCTCTCGACACGGAGCTCGGTGGGACGGCGCGCGACGCCGATCACATGGGGTGACACCGGGAAACCAAGGAACGACGGCACGAACCGGAAGCGCCGGCATTCGGCGACATCGAACCCGGCACGTTCGACCATCCCGACCGTGTCGCGCGATGCGTGGCATCCACCGGCGAAGTACGGCCAGACGGAATCGATTGCCTTCTGTACGGCCGCGAAGCGCCGCTCGTCGCTGATCACGTGCTCATAGAACCGCAGCTCACCTCCCGGCCGAATCACTCGCAACAGCTCGGCGAGCGCGCGCTCCTGGCTCGCGACCGAACACAACACCAGCGATGCGACACCGGCGTCGAAGGACGCGTCGTGCGGAGGTAACCGCTCCGCGACGCCATCGATCACAACCACCGGGACCGGAGCGCGAGCTGCCGCCTGCTCGGCGAGCGATCGGAGAAAGGGTTCCGGCTCCACCGCGACGACTTGAGTGACGGTCGGCGGGTAGTGAGCGAAGTTGACGCCGGTCCCCGCGCCGACCTCGATGACCCGTCCAGCCAACCCGGCGAGCAGTTCGCGGCGGTGCTCCGTGGCGCCTTTGCGGTCTGCGTTCGCCGCGAAGCGCGCGTAGAAGCGGGAGAACCACGGGTGACGGACGGCTGCGGTCTTCGCCATCTGTCCACCCCCGAGCGCATTGCGGCCATGGTCTGTCTGAAGAGCCACCCACACCTTACGACGTGTTGTCGTAGTAGGCGCGCGGCGCTGCTTGTTTGCTGAGGATGGGTCTGCCGCTGCAGTCACGGCGGTGTTCGACATGAGCACCTCCCCGGGCCCGGCGAGTCTGCTGATGCGAGCTGCGATGACGATCGCGGCCCCCGAGATGTCGCCGCCGCGCAGATGGATGTCGCCGACGTGGATTCCGACGCGCACGCCGGCCGACGGCAACGTGGCCAAGACTCCGTCTCCTGTCGTCTTGATGACCGTTCAGCCACACCGGCCGACGCATCGAAGGCGAAACATGGCACACAAGGACCTCGAACGAATCGTGGCCGTGCCCACGCGAACGCCATCGATTTCGAGCGAACCCGGTGGACGACGGCTTCGCCTGCTCCTTCGTGAGCGTGAGGGTTCGACTCCCTCCCCGAGCACCCGCTGACCTGGCTGGAACGGGAGCCGTCCTCGCCACCGTGTGCACGCGCGTGACAGCACCGATGCCGGGTCGCGGCGTCGCGGTGGTGGAGCGTCGCGGTGGTGGGGCGTCACGCCGGCGCCCACGGGTCTGCCGCGGTCCGCTAGGTCGTTGCGACGATCAGCTCTTCCGCGCTCGACGGGCGCAGGTGATCGCTCCGGCCGCGGAAGTAGCACTCAGCGAGCTCGGCGGCCGACACGTGACGAACCTGGGGGAACCCCGCGCCGCGCGTCAACTCGAGGATTTCGGTCGGCTCGAAGAAGCTGACCCACGGTGTTCCCGCCGCTCGCGCCCCGCGCTCGGCGCTTCGCAGAGCTGGACGTTCGTCGGTGTCGACCAGATCCGACGGCACCATGAACGACACCACCAAGGTGGAGCCCAGCGCGAAGCCCGCGACCGTGCGCAGCGTCGCATCGATCGCCTCTCTCGTGAGGTAGACGCTGACGCCCGTGGATGCCACGACGGCCGGCTCGCTCTCGTCGAAGCCGGCGGCGAGCAGCTGGTCCCACCACGACACGCCCCCCTCGAAGTCGACGGGCACGAAGCGCAGCCACTCGGGAGTCTCGTAGCCGAGCTCGTCGAGGCGCTGCTTCTTCCACGCCTGTGTCCCTGGCTGGTCGACCTCGAAGACACGGAGCCGTGATGCGACGTCGGGACGACGCTGGACGAAGGTGTCCAGGCCGGCGCCGAGAATGACGTACTGCGCGATGCCGGCGTCGGCGACCTCGAGCACGGGATACGTCTCCAGCTCGGCATCCTGGCGTTCCGCGATGAACACGTACGGACCTCCGGCCGGATGCACCCGGTGCCCCGAGCCGTGGTCGGTCTCGAATCGCGACGTAGAAGCCCTCGATGCCTTCAGTGGCCATCCCGCTCCTCCTTTGCGGCGGCTCGACGCAGGTACTCGTTCAGCGCCGCTTCTGTGATCGCCGAGAGCGACTGCTCGGTGTCGACGGCGTGGTGCTTCACCGCGCGGATGAGCTCGGTGGGCAGGTGAACGTTGAACTGCCTGACCTGTCGCTCCGACATTACCTAGGATGATAGCAATCTAGGCGGCGCACCGCCCTAATGACGGACGACCGGGGAGTCAAGCGAATGTCTACAAATTCACAACGGCGCCCGGTTCGCTCATCCCGGGTCCACGGGGCGCCGATACGGGGGGATGCGTGTCCTCGAGCAGGTCGATGACCGGCGCCGGGCTCCCGAGCCGGTATCGGCGGTTCCGTCCCCCCGTGGGGGCTTCTGGGCTCGCCACGAGCCGCTCGTCAAGTTCGTAGCCGTCCTCGCGCTCCTGCTGGGGCTGGTGTACCTCACCTGGCGCATCGGGTGGACGAGCGCGGGCATCAGCCCGATCCTGTTCGTGCCCCTGCTGGCCGCCGAGATCTTCGGCTGGTGCAGCATCGCCTGCTACGCGTTCCTGGCGTGGTCGGTCCCCGAGACCGTCCGACCCGCGCCGTTGCGGGGCGTGTCGGTCGACGTGCTCGTCTGCACCTACGACGAGCCGGTGGCGGTGGTGGAGGCGACGCTCGTGGGCTGCCGCGCGATCACCGCACCCCACACCACGTACCTCCTCGACGACGGCCGACGGCCCGAGATGGCCGACCTCGCCGCGCGGCTCGGGGCCCGGTACGTGACCCGGCCCGACAACGACCACGCCAAGGCTGGCAACATCAACCACGCGCTGGGCGTGGTCGACGGCGAGCTCATCCTCGTGCTCGACGCCGACCACGTGCCGATGCCCGACATCCTCGACGCCATGAGCGGCTACTTCGCCGATCCCGAGGTCGCCCTCGTGCAGTCGCCCCACGACTTCTCGAACCGCGACTCGTTCCAGCACACGAAGCTGCAGCGCCACGAGCAGACGCTCTTCTACAGCGTCATCGCGCCGGGCAAGGATCGGCACAATGCCATGTTCTGGTGCGGATCCGCCACGCTGTTGCGGCGCGTCGCGCTGCTCGAGGTGGGCGGCGTCCTCTACGACACGATCGCGGAGGACTTCCACACCACGATCGCCATGCACGCCCGTGGTTGGAGGACGCGCTACCACGACGAGGTGCTGGTGCAGGGGCTGGCCCCGCACGACCTCGCCGCGTTCCTCCTCCAGCGCGCGCGCTGGGCCCGTGGCAACCTCGGCGTGTTCCGCACCCGTGAGAACCCGCTCACGTGCCCGGGGCTGCGGCCGAAGCAGCGCGCGAGCTACTTCGCCTCGCTGCTCAACTACTTCGGCGGGCTCCAGCGGCTCGCGCTGTTGACCGTGCTGATCGTCACGCTGGCCAGCGGCCAGCTGCCCATGCGGGCGACGATGGTCGGGTTGGTTGCGTTCTGGCTGCCGTGGTCGGTGGTCGCCTTCGTCGCCACCCTCGCCCTCGGACGTGGCGCGCTCGGACCGCTCGACTCCACCCGCTACGGGTTGCTCACCATGGGCATCTACCTCCGCGGCATCGGCGCGTTGTTCGCCCGGAGCGTCGGCGGGTTCAAGGTGACGCCGAAGGAGGGCATCGACGAGGGTGGTGTCGCGGTGCTGCGCGCAGAGGGCCTGCTCACCACGGTCGGGATCGCGCTCGCGGCCGCATGGATGCTGCGGCTGCTCGAGATCGCGGGCGTGCTCGCGCTGCCGCCACTGCCGGCGTTCGCCACCGTGGTGGTCGTCGCCCTGGGCGCGTGGGAGCTGTTCTGTGTGGGCAAGACGTTGATCCCGGTCGTGCGGCGTCGCCAGCTGCGCACCCACTTCCGCACCCCGGTGCTCATGCGGGGCCGGATCGCGGGCACGGCGGCGCGGGTCGACGTCACCGACCTGTCGGTGCAGGGCATCGGCTTCCGGGCCGTCGGCGCCTTCCCGGTCGGGGGCGGGCTCTCCCTGCTGACCCGGGTTCCCGACGCCCACGGCGACCTCCACGAGCTCGCACTGCCCCTCGAGGTGCGATCGAGCCACCTGGACGACGACGGCGTGACCACCGTCGTCGGCTGCCGGATCGGCTGGCTCGACGACGCCAGCCGGTGGGCGCTGGTCGAGTTCTGCGACGTCGTGCTGCCCCGGCGGCGGCTCGATTCTCGCGACGAGCTCCCCGTGCCCGTCGCGCGCGTGCACCCGATCAGCGCGTAGCTACCTCGCCGACACGTTCGTCGCGCCGGGTGTGGTGGTCGTGGTGGTGGGCACCGACTCGCGCAGCGACTTGACCTCTTGGCGCAGGCTCTGCACCTCGAGGCGCAGCTGCGCCACCTGGGCTTCGACCTCGCTCAGCTTGGGCTCCTGCCGGCCCTGCGTGTCGCCACCGCTGCAGGCTGCCGCGCCCGCACCGAGCACGCCCACGAGCGTCACGCTGGTGACGATGCGGCGGACCGTTCGGCGGTGCACGCAGCGATCATGGGTCGCCGTCGCGCGGCTGCGCCAACTCCTTGCCATCAGACGCGTCCGAGGTCGAGGCCGAGCACGGCGCCGAGCTCGGTGACCGCGAGCGCGGGGTCCTCGACCTTGATCGTCGTCATGCCGAGCGCACGCGCCGGCTTGAGGTTGCTGCCGAGGTCGTCGAGGAACACCGTCTCGCCGGGCGTCACGCCGACGCGCGCACACGTGAGCTCGTAGATGCGCGGGTCGGGCTTGCGCAGGCCTTCGCGTGCGGACTCCACGATGGTGTCGAACAGCTCCGCGAGCTGCAACGCGAGGGGCGACGTGCCCGAGACGTGCGTGGCCCCGTCGTCGTCGGCCCAGTTGTTGGTGAGCGCGGCGGTGCGCAGGCCTTCGGCCCGGATCGCGCGGATCGCCGCGACCATCTCGGGGTGCGGCCCCGGCGCGGCACCGGGCTCGCCGCCGCGCATGGCGGAGAAGAGATCGGACACCGACACCCGGCCGCCCGCGGCCGCGCACTCGGCCGCGAACGCGGCCTCGAACGCGTCGGAGCCGAGCTCGCCCCGCTCGAACCGCGACCACGCGCCGTGCTCGCCACCCTGGACGATGACGGTGCTGATGAAGCGGTGGGGCAGCCCGTGGCGGCGCTCGTACGCCCGGAACGCGTCGAACGGGGAGGGCAGCACCACGCCGCCCAGGTCGAAGATCACGGCTCGGTAGCGCACCGGGGGCACGATAGGGCCCGGTGCGGTCGCGCTTGACAAGGTCCGAACGATGTTCGATACTCCGAACGATGTTAGGTACACCGAACGCCGCCAGGAACCACGCCGAGCGCTCCGAACGCCCCGCGCCACCGACCGCCACCGACCGCCAGGGCCGCCGTCGTGAGGAGACCCGGCGCGAGATCCTCGCCGCGGCCTGGGCGATGGCGGGCGAGCACGGGCTCGGCGGGATCTCGCTGCGGGAGCTCGGCGCCCGGGTGGGGATGAAGGCCCAGTCGCTGTACTCCTACTTCCCCTCGAAGCAGGCGATCCTCGACGCGATGTTCGCCCAGGGTGCGGCCGAGTTCTACGCGGCGACCACGGCCCCCACGGTCGCCGGACCCGACGATCCCCGCGCGCGGTGCAAGGAGCAGGCCCGGCGGATGTTCGGGTTCAGCGCCGAGAGCACGCCCCGCTACCAGCTCCTCTTCCAGCGCCCGATCCCGGGCTTCGAGCCGTCCCCCGAGGCCTTCGGCCCGGCCGTGGCCGCGTACGAGTCCATGCGCGAGCAGATGGGGGCGATCGGGGTGGAGTCGCAGCAGGCCATCGACCTGTGGACGGCGTTGCTGGACGGCCTCACCGACCAGCAGGTGACCAACGACCCGGGCGGCGAGCGCTGGGCCGGGCTCGTCGACCACGCCGTGGACATGTGGTTCGACTACGTCACGAAGACCGCGAGCGCGCCATGACCGCTCCCGCCATCACCGCGACCGCCGTTCCCCGGTTCGACCGGCACGAGGGCGCCGCCCTCCAGCGGGTCGAGTACCGCCGCATGGCGCGCCAGCTGCGGGGGCTCGACGCCGCGGCCTGGTCCGCGCCCACCGACTGCCCGGAGTGGACGGTGCGCGACATGGCGGCCCACGTGCTCGGCGGGCTCGAGGGCAACGCCTCCCCGCGCGAGGGGGCGCACCAGATGTGGGTCGCGTGGCGGAGCGACCGGACGTTCGTCGACGGGCTCGGCGTCGTGCAGATCCGAGACCGTGCGGGCGTGGCTCCGGTCGAGATCCTCCGTCGGTTCGAGGCGGTGATCGACCGCGCGGTCCGCGCGCGTGAGCGCATGCCCGCGGCGTTGCGGGCGCTCCCGCTCCGCTTCACCGCCCCGTCCGGCGTCGAGCGGATGCGTCTGCGCGACCTGCTCGACACCGTCTACCTGCGCGACGCGTGGATGCACCGCGTCGACATCGCGCGTGCTGCCGGCACGTCCCTCGAGCTGACGGCCGACCACGACGGGCGCATCGTCGCCGACGTGGTGGGCGAATGGGCGCGGCGGCACGGGCAGCCGTTCCGCCTCGACCTCGACGGGCCGGCCGGTGGCCGCTTCGCCGAGGGGGACGGGGGCGAGGACGTCCACCTCGACGCCGTCGAGTTCTGTCGCATCGTTTCCGGCCGGGCCCCTGGCCCCGGCCTGTTGACCCAGGAGGTCGTGTTCTGATGGAGACCCGTACCGACGAGATCGCCGACGGCATCTACCGCTTCTCGACGTTCGTGCCCGACGCGGGCATCGTGTTCAACCAGTTCCTGGTCGACGCCGACGAGCCCTTGCTGTTCCACACCGGCATGCGGGGGCTCTTCCCGCTCGTCTCCGGCGCGCTCGGCGCGGTCATCCCCGTCGAGCGGCTGCGCTGGATCTCGTTCGGCCACTACGAGGCCGACGAGTGCGGGGCGATGAACGAGTGGATGGCGGTGGCGCCCGACGCCCAGGTCGCCCACACCGCGCTCGGCGTCATGGTGTCGGTGGCGGATCAGGCCGTCCGGGCGCCGCGTCCGCTCGCCGACGGCGAGGTGATCGACCTCGGGGGCAAGCGGATCCGCCACCTGTCCACGCCCCACGTGCCCCACGGCTGGGACGCCGGGGTGATGTACGAGGAGACCACCGGCACGCTGTTCGCCGGCGACCTGTTCACGGCGCTCGGCGACGGCCCGGCCACCGGCACCGACGACATCGTCGGCCCCGCGTTCACCGCCGAAGACGTGTTCGGGGCCACCTCGCTCACGCCGCTCGCGGCACCGACGATCCGCCGGCTGGCCGACCTCGCCCCCGCGACCGTCGCCCTCATGCACGGGCCCGCGTACACCGGTGACGGCGCGGCCGCGCTCGCCGACCTCGCCGACGGGTACGCCGCCCGGCTCGCAGCCGCGCGGTGAGCGGCGGCGGCTGCGTCCGCCGCGACATGATGTGCGCATGCACCCCGACGAGGCCGAGATCCGCGGCCTGATCAACGCCTACTGCGAGCGGCTCGACGCGGGCGACTTCGACGGTGTGGGCGCGCTCTTCGAACGGGGTGCGTTCCGCTCGCCCGCGGGCACGGAGCTGATCGGCGCCGCCGCGGTGCGCAGCCAGTACGACGCGGTGGTCGTCTACCCCGACGGCACTCCGCGCACGAAGCACGTGCTCGGCACCGTGATCGTCGAGGTCGGCGCCGATCGGGTCACCGCCGTCGCCCGGTGCGCGTTCACCGTGTACCAGCAGACCCCGGACCAGCCGCTGCGCCCGGTGCTCGCGGGCCGCTATCACGACACGTTCGTGCACCAGGACGGTGCCTGGTGGTTCGAGGAGCGCATGGTCCGCCCCGACCTGTGGGGGGACATGGTCGAGCACATGCGGCCCCGCCCGTGATCGACGCGCCGTCGGCGGTGGCGACGCGGGCCCGCGCCCGCTTGCGACCCCGATCCACCGCGGTGGTCGCGGTGGCCGGGCCGGTGGCGGTGGGCAAGTCCACGCTCGCGGCCGACGTCGCCGACGCGCTGCGGGCGGAGGGCGCGACCGCCGAGGTCGTGAGCACCGACGGCTTCCTGTACTCGTCCGCCGAGCTCTCCGTGCGGGGGCTCGTCGCCCGCAAGGGCTTCCCCGAGAGCTACGACGTCGACGCCCTCCGCCGGTTCCTCGCCGCCGTGCGCGACGCCGTGGACCGGGCCCACGAGGTGACCGTGCCCGTGTACTCGCACGAGACGTACGACATCGTCCCGGGGGAGCGGCGGCCGATCCCGCCGTCCGACGTGCTCGTGCTCGAAGGGCTGAACGCGCTGTACGCGACCACCGGCCTGGTCGACCTCGGCGTGTACGTCGACGCGCCACTCCCAGTGATCGAGGACTGGTACGTGGTGCGGTTCCTGCGCCTGTGCGACGCGGCCGGGCCCGGCTCGTTCTACAGCCAGTTCGTGGGCATGGACCGCTCCGCCCTCGAGCACGCCGCGCTCGACGTGTACCGGTCGATCAACCTGCCCAACCTTGTCGAGTTCATCGGGCCCAGCCGCAGCCTGGCCGACGTCGTGGTCGAGAAGCGGCCCGACCACGCAGTTGGCGAGGTCATCGACGTTGCGAGACCATGAGCCATGGCTCCCGACGCGTCTCCCGCCGACACCCAGCTCGTCGACAACCTCGAAGAGGTCTGGCAGCGCATCACTGCGCTCTGCACCGACCTGACCGAGGAGGAGTGGAAGCGGCCCACCGCGGTGCCGGGGTGGACCGTGCAGGACAACCTCACGCACCTCACCGACATCGAGTCGATGGTGCAGGGGCTGCCCCGCCCCGACCACGAGGTGCCCGACGGCCTCGAGCACGTGAAGAACGACGCCGGCGTGCGCAACGAGGTCTTCGTCGACGCGCGGCGCGCGTGGCCCGGCGCGGAAGCGCTGGCCGAGTTCGTGCAGGTCACCGGCGACCGCATCGCGCAGCTGCGCGCCTTCTCCGACGTCGACTTCGGCGCCGAGTCGTGGACGCCCATGGGTCCGGGCACGGTGCGCGACCTCCTGCCGTTCCGCGCGTTCGACTCGTGGGTGCACGAGCAGGACATCCGCGGCGCGCTCGACCGGCCGGGCGGGCTCTCCGGTCCCGCGGCCGAGGCGGCGATGGACCGGATCGTCGGCACCGCGGGCTACGTCGTCGGCAAGAAGGTCGCGCCGACCGACGGCACCGTCGTGGTGATCGAGATCACGCCGCCGCTGGCGCGCACCCTCGTGATCGCGGTCGAGGGCGGGAGAGCCCGCACCCTCGACGCCGAGCCGGCCGACGCCACGGTGCGCATCAGGGTCGACGGCGACACCTACGCGCGCGTCGCCTGCGGACGCGCCGACCCCGCAGCCGTGCTGGCTGCGGGGTCGGTGGTGTTCGACGGTGACGGCGCCATCGGCCGTCGGGTGGTCGAGGAGCTGAACTTCCTCTTCTAGTCGTCGCTCCCGCCGGAGCTCGACCCACCCGACCCGCTCGAGCCGCTCGAGCCGGAGCCGCTCGAACCCGAGCCGCCCTTGCCACTCGAGTCGGACGAGCCCGACGAGTCGGACGAGCCCGACGAGTCGGAGCCGCTCGACCCGTCGTCGTCGTCGACCTCGGGCGAGTCGTCGGTGCCGGAGCCCGAGTCGTGGTCGTCGTCGACCTCGGGCGTGCCGTCGTCGTCGACGCCGTCGCGGCCGCTGTCAACGCTGCCCGGACCGGAGTTGTCGGTGCGGGCCGTCGGGTCGGTGGTGCCGGGATCGGTCACGAGGGTGCGTTCACGGACCCGCACCCGCACGGCGCCGTCCTCGGTCTCGGCCGCGAGGTCCACCCGGGTGGTGCCGTTGGTGAACGTCACTTCCACCTCGAGCCCCGAACCGGTCTCGATCTCGCTCGTCCATCCGGCGTTGGGGCTGGCCGACACGACGGTGAGCGTGGTGCCGGTGCGGCTGATCGTCACCGAGCCGGCGGCGCCGGCGGCGAAGGTCTGCGTCGCGCCGTCGGCGATCGCGTCGTTCACGAACGACACCGTGGTCTGGGCGTTGTTGCCACCACTGCCGGGGCCGGGGCTGTCGTCGCCGATCTCGGTGACGGGAGTGCTCGGCTGCGCGTTCTCGACGAGGTCACGGGGCGAGTCGTTGCCCGAGTCGTCGGTGGCGGCCTGCGCGACCGCGAACCCGCCGAAGGCGAGGGCGACGACGCCGACCGGGGCGACCAGGCGGAGCCAACGGTGACCGGCGGACCGGCTCCGGGGGAGGGCCTGCGGGGCGGGGAGCGCTTCGTCGGGCCGGGGCGGAGGGAACGGGTGCTCGGACATTGGGGTGGAACCTTTCGTCGGGGTGGACGGTGAGGACACGCCCGATCCGCCGGCGAGGTTTGGTTGCCGCGCGAAATGTCCCCGTCAGTCTTCGGGCGAGCCGTCCTTGCCGGAGCCCGATGACTCCGAGCCGTCCGAGCCACCGGAGCCCGACGAACCCGAGCTCCCGCTGGTGCCGCCCTTGTCGTCACCGACGTCCTCAGGCGAGTCGTCGCTGCCCGATCCCGACGATCCCGACGACTGCGAGCCGGAGCCGGCCGTGGAGCCGGACGTTTCCGGTGCGCTCGTGGTCGGCGGCTTCTTGTCGTCGGTCGTGGCGTCGTCGGAGGACGCGTCCTTCGTGGCCTCGGCGGTGGTCGCGGTGGTCTCGTCGATCGCGGTCGTGCTGTTGGGGCCGGGCGCCGGGGTCGACCGGTCGGCCGGCGGGACGTTGACGCTGGTCTTCGGCGCGGCGTCGGTGACCGCGAAGGCGAGCCCGGCGATGCAGGCGAGCGCAGCCGCGCCCACGGCCACGATCCCGGCCTGGCGCCGGCGGCGGGCCCGCACCAGGCGGGGCCGCATCGCGGTCAGCACCGCGTCGGCGTCGCCCGCCTCGGGCGCGGCGGCGCGCAGCTGCGTGCTCAGCCGGCTGTCGATCGGGTCGAACCCGAAGTCGTCGTCGAACTCGATGCTCATCGGACTCTCGTGATCCTCATGGTGCGTCCACCAGGCCTTTCAGGGTCGATCGCCCCGCGTGGAGGTGGTACTTGACAGCGCCTTCGGTGATCTTCATCGCGTGCGAGATCTCGCGCACGCTGCACTGCTCCACGTAGAAGAGCGACATCGCGGTTCGCTGCTGCGCGGGCAGGGTGGCCAGCAGCGGGACGACGTCCCCGGCCGGCTCGGGGCCGGCCACGGTGTGCTCGGTCTGCGACCCGAGCCGGTCGACGGCGCGCCGCCCGCGCTCCGACTTGCGGTAGTGGTCACGGATCCGGTTGAGGGCCACGTGGCGCACCCAGCCCGCGGGGTCGTCGTACCGCGCGATCCGCCGCCACCGGGCGTAGGCGCGCGTGAACGCGTCCTGCACGGCGTCGGCCGCTACTTCGCGGTCGCCGCAAGCAACTGTGAGGGAACGAACCATGGGCCAGTAGTGGGCGCGAAAGGTCGCGTCGAAGTCCGCCGGTGCGCCAGCCGCCGCTTCTGCATCCATTGCTACCTGCCACACGCCCCGGGTGGCCCGGAGGTTTGGTCCGCCGGGTGGGATTCTCGGATCAGAGGACGAGCTCGGCCATCAGCCGGAGTGCCTCGGGCTGACCGGCGGTGACGACGAGGGTCGAGACCCGCGACTCCCGCCAGGCGTCGAGCCGGTCGGCGATGCGCTCCTCGGGTCCGATCAGGCACGTGTCGTCCACCAGGTCGTCGGGCACGAGGGCGATGGCCTCGGCCTTCTTGCCGGACAGGTACAGGTCCTGGATCTCGGCGGCCACGCCCTCGTAGCCGTAGCGGCACGCGAGGTCGTTGTAGAAGTTCTTGCCCTTGGCGCCCATGCCGCCGACGTAGAGGGCGACCATCGGCTTGACCATGTCGCGCAGCGCGGCGACGTCGTCGCCCACGAGCACGCTCACCGTGGCCGCGACATCGAGGTCGGCCGGGCCCTTCCCGCCGCCTGCCTTCGCGAAGCCGGCGTCGAGCGCGGCGCCCCACACGGCGTCGGCCTTGGTGGGGGAGTAGAAGATCGGCAGCCACCCGTTCGCGATCTCCGCGGTGAGCTCCACGTTCTTCGGGCCGATCGACGCGACGTAGATCGGGATGTCGGCCGTGCGCGGGTGGACGATGATCTTCAGCGGCTTCCCGAGCCCGCTCGCGTCGGGTCCGGTGTAGGGGATGTCGTAGAACTCGCCGTGGTGCTCGAGCGGTGCCTCGCGCCGCCACACCGCGCGCAGGATGTCGACGTACTCGCGCGTCTTCGCGAGCGGCTTGCCGTAGGGCTCGCCGTACCAGCCCTCCGACACCTGCGGGCCCGACGCCCCGATGCCGAGCAGGAACCGGCCGTTGCTCATGAGATCCAGCGTCGCCGCGGTCATTGCGGTCATCGCCGGCGCGCGCGCGGGCATCTGCGCGATCGCGGTGCCCATCTTGAGCCGCTCGGTGTGGGCGAGGAGCCACGTGATCGGGGTGATCGCGTCGGTGCCGTAGGCCTCGGCCACCCAGCCCGACTCGTACCCCAGCCGGTCGGCCTCCTGGGCCAGGGCGATCGCACTCGGGAGCCCCGTGCCCCAGTCCTGGTACCCGAAGCTGATCCCGAGCTGCATGCTGCCTCCGACGGTCGCTCGCGCCCTGCGCGCCGGGGTGCAGTCTGGCCTACGTGAGCTCCCCCGGGAGCACCGAGAACATCACGTAGTCGATCCGCTCGCCCAGCCGGTCCTCGTACGACCGGAGGACGCCCTCTCGCCGGAAGCCGCAGACCTCGGCCACCCGCTGGGAGGCCAGGTTGCGGACGTCGGCCATGAGCTGCACCCGCTCGAGGGCCAGCGCCGGCATCGCCCACTCGACCATCAGCCGGACCCCCCGGCGGGCCACCTCCCGGCCCCGGGCCGCGGGGGTGACCCAGTAGCCCACCTCGCCCGAGCGGCGGCCGTCGTCGACCATGAGCCCGACCACGCCGGCGAGGGCGTCGGTCTCGGCGTCGGCCGACACGAGGTGCACGCCGCTGCCCGCCCGCAGCTCGTGGGCGGAGTTGCGCACGAAGGCCTGGGCGTGGAGGCGCGAGTACGGGAACGGCACGCGGGTGAACCGCACGATGGCCGGGTCCTGGCACGCGTCGTGGATCGCGTCGACGTCCTTGCGGTCGGGCACGCGCAGGCGCACGACGCCGTCGGTGAGGTCGGGCACGGACAGGATCACGCACCGAGCGTGCCATCATCTCAGGTCCCGGGTGAAACCGAAATCCGCGAGCGAGGTGTGCCGTGACCCTGATCACCAACGTCGTCGGTCCTCCCACTGCGGAGCGACTGATGCTGCTCGTCCACGGCTACGGCGCCGACGAGCGCGACCTCGGCGGGCTGCTGGCGTACCTCGACCCCGAGGGCCACTACCTGACCGTGCTGCCGCGCGGCCCGGTGGCCGCGCCGCCCGGCTTCTCCTGGTACGACATCGGGGCCGTCGGCGCCGGGCACATCGCCGAACCCACGTTCCTCGCGTCGCTCGACGCGCTCGACGACCTGCTCGCCGCCGCGTGCGCCGAGCACGGGATGTCGCGCGCCGACGCCGTGGTGGGCGGGTTCTCCCAGGGCGGTGGCCTCGCGGTCGCGCTCGGCCTGCGCCGCAGCGACCGCCCGCGTCCCGCCGCGGTGCTCGCGATGAGCAGCTACCTGCCCGACATCGACGGGCTCGACTACGACTGGGACGCCGCGTCGGCGATGCCCGTCCTCGTCCAGCACGGCACCGAGGACCCGCTGATCCCGGTCGAGCGCGGACGCGCGCTCGCCCAGTCGCTGGTCGACCACGGCGTCCCCACCACCTACGGCGAGTACCCGATGGGCCACGCCGTCGCGCTCGAGAGCATGCAGCAGGCGGCTGCCTGGCTGGGCGACGTCCGCGCCGGGGGCACGCCGTCGGAGCCGCTCCCCGAGGCTCCGCCCGAACCGCTGGTGAAGTCGGTGACCACTGCGGAGTTCGAGACCGAGGTGCTGCGCAGCGAGATCCCGGTCATCGTCGACTTCTGGGCTCCGTGGTGCGGGCCGTGCCGCCAGGTGTCGCCGATCATCGAGCAGATGGCGGCGATGCGGAAGGGCTCCTACAAGTTCGTCAAGGTCAACATCGACGACGAGCCCCAGCTCGCGCAGGCCTTCGAGGTGCAGTCGATCCCGCTCATCGGTCTGTTCCGCAACGGCCGCATGGAGCGCGCCGCCCTCGGCGCCAAGCCTCGCCCCCAGCTCGAAGCCGAGCTCGGGATGCTCGTCATCCCGTAAGGTCTCGCTCGCTCCTGATGTCTCGGTCGCTCGCTGGGGGGCTCCGCCACCTCGCCGTCCGAGGTTCGGCCCCGCTCGCTCCCTGAGCGAGCACCCTCGCTGCGCTCGGGTGCCGCGGGGGTTCGAGTCGGCGCTTGCGTCAGGTGCTGGCGACGATGCGGATCGTGCCCGGGGATTCCGCGGTGGTGCGGCCGATCACGGCGGCGGCGAGGGTCTGGTTGCGCACGAGCGCGGCGACGAGCGCGTCGGCGGCGTCGGGGGCCACCGCGAGCAGCAGGCCACCCGACGTCTGCGCGTCGGCGAGCAGCATCTGCTCCGACTCGGCGAGCGTGCCGAAGTCGACGGAGTCGGACACGAACGCGTGGTTGCGCTGCGTACCGCCCGCGACCATGCCCGCCGCGAGCAGCTCGCGCACGCCGTCGATCACGGGGACCGCGGCCGCGTCGATCTCGGCGGACAGGCCCGACCCCGCGCACAGCTCGCGCAGGTGGCCGAGCAGCCCGAAGCCGGTGATGTCGGTGGCCGCGTGCACGGCGTCGCCGATCTCGGTCGCGGCGTCGCTCGCCCCGGCGTTGAGCGTGGTCATCACGCGCACCGCGGTCGCGACGAGGGCGTCGGGCGCGGCGTCGCGCTTGAGCGCGGTGGAGATCACGCCGAGGCCGATGGGCTTCGTGAGCACGAGCACGTCGCCCGGTTGCGCGCCGGCGTTGGTGAGCACGCGGTCGGGGTGCACGGTGCCCACCACCGCGAGGCCGTACTTCGGCTCCGCGTCGTCGATCGAGTGCCCGCCGGCCACGAGCGCGCCGGCGTCGCGCAGCACCTCGGCGCCGCCGTCGAGCACGCGCGCGAGCAGCTCGAACGGGAGCCCTTCGCGCGGCCAGGCCACCAGGTTCAGGGCGAGCAGCGGGGTGCCGCCCATCGCGTAGACGTCGGACAGCGCGTTGGTTGCCGCGATCCGGCCCCAGTCGAATGGGTCGTCGACGATCGGGGTGAAGAAGTCGGTGGTGACGACGATGGCGAGGTCGTCGCGGAGGCGGTAGACCGCGGCATCGTCGGAGGTGTCGAACCCGACCAGCAGGTCGGGATCGGTGGGGGCGTCGCCGAGGCCCCGCACGAGCCCGAGCACCGTGCGCAGGTCGGCGGGGGAGAGCTTGCAAGCGCAGCCCGCTCCGTGTGAGAAGCGTGTCAGGCGAACCGAGTCATCGACCGTCGTCATGCGGTCGATGGTACGGGGTGCCCCTGCACACGTTTTGGCGTCGCAGGACAACCGGAACCGTGGGTCTACCGACGCCGAAACCCCGGGAGAGGGGGGGTCAGCCGGGGCGGACGGCGCCCTGGTAGAGGCTGATGTCGTGGATGCGCACGAAGTCACCGGTGTGCGTGGCGTTCACCACGGCTCCGCCGCCGACGTAGATGCCCACGTGACCGGGGAACCACACGATGTCGCCCGGCTGTACCGCGCTGAGCGGCACCCGCGGGAACATGCCGAACTGCGCCTCGGAGTTGTGGGGCATGTACACCCCGGCCGTGGCCCACGCTTGCTGGGTGAGGCCCGAGCAGTCGTAGCAGCTCGGGCCGACGCCGGCGTAGCAGTAGTCCTTGCCGAGCTGGGCCATGGCGTACGCCACGACGGAGCCGGCCGAGCCGCTCGGGGCCGGGATCTTCGAGGTGTCGAACGTCGGCGCGTTCGGGTTGGGACCGCTGTTCACGCCGGCGGCCTGCTTCGCCGCGGCCTGCGCCGCCGCCTCGGCCGCGCGCCGCCTCGCCTGCTCCTCGGCGACGAGCTGGGCGATCTCGCCCTTCACTCCGGCCTCGAGCTGCTCGAGCTGGGCCTGCTGGCCTTCGAACTCACCCTGCTGCGACGTCAGGACGTCCTGCTGCTTCTGCACGTCGGCGCGCAGCTTCTCCGCGGTGTCCTGGCGTGCGGCGAGGTCTTCCTTGGCGCGGGCCAGCTGGTTGAGCAGCTGGTCGTCGCGCTGGCTCGTCGCGTTCGCGTACTTGCGGCGCGACGCCTGTTGACGGATGTCGGTCTCGAACTCACCGACGCCGTTGAGCCCGGCCTTGCGGTACACGGTGGCGGCGCGCTCGCGCACGAGGTCGGTGATGCGCGTGACCTCGGCCTGCGCGGACTCGATGCTGGCCTGCGAGTCGGCGATGGTCTGCTTCGCCTCGTCGATCTGGAACTGGCTCGCCTTGATCTGCTCGTAGAGCACGCCGAGCTGGGAGCCGATCTCGTTCATCTGCCCCTCGATCTGCGCGGCTTGCGTACGCAGGTCGTCGATCGGGGCGGCGCCGGCGGTGCCGGTCGGAACGGCGGCGAGGAGGCCGCCCAGCGCGGCGAGCAGGCAGGTCGCTCGGACCAGGGTCCGGCGGGGTCGGCGGGTGCGGCGAGTCGTCGTCAGCATCAATTCGAAGAGGGTCCGAAGAGGTGGAGCGGTTAAGACGAGGCCCGTACGTCTTCGGACGTCCGGGCTGCGCACGACCCTAGCGCGTCGCGCTCGTTGGTGGGGGGTTCGGCCGGGACCGTGGGTGGACCAACCCAATTGTCCGAGTCGGCGCGCGCGAAGGCCCAGGTCAGAGCCGGGTCGCCCCGGCGCGCGCCGCGGGAACGGCGGCTCAGGAGAGGAGCGCGGGCCAGCCGTCGGTGGTGGGAGGGTCGCCGGCGCGGGCGACCTCGGGGTACGTCCAGGCCATCGCCTTGGCGATCGCGCGGGTCACCCGCTGCCACTCGCGTGGGTCCCAGCCCTCGGCCGAGTTGGCGAGCGTCGCGTTCTGGCGCAGGTGCACCAGCGCGGGCAGATGCTTCAGTCCGAGGCTCTCGATCAGGGTGCGATCGGGGTCGAGGAACACCGAGTACTTGCCGCTCGCGTGCTCGAGCAGGCGGTTCGCCATCGGCGCGGGGCCAGGCACGAGGAACGCGACCTTGGCGTCGGAGTCGCCGAAGACGGAGAAGATCCGCTCGGCGATCGGCACCCACTGCGTGCCCTCCGGACGGTCGGGCAGCACGACGAGGACCATGTGGAACATGGTCGTCCAGTCGTCGAGCGTGCGCGTGGTCCCCGCGAGGGTCGTCAGCGGGAGCGTGGGATCGGGGTTCTTCGCCATATCCGCAGAGGAACGTAGCGCGGGAACGTACCCGGACGACGAAACGTCGGGGCGTGGGGCGGCGGCTACTCGATGCCGATGGCCCGAAGCATGGAGACGGGCATCTCGTCGCGGCCCTGGGCGAGCAGGGCGGCGCGCTCCACGTTGATCGCGTCGCGCTCGGTGCGGTCGGCCCACGCGTCCCACGGGCCCGGCCCGATCGCGTCGGGGTCGCCGTTCGCGGACACGCACGCGCGCAGGTAGGCCTGGAGGTCGCGCACGTCCTCCGCGCCGCCCACCGGACCGTGCCCGGGCACGATCACGTCGGCGAGGTCGACCACCACGTCGAGGGTGTCGGCCCACACCGCGGGGTCGCCCTGGAACGCGAGCGGCGTCACGTCGAAGAAGCAGAGGTCGCCGGCGAAGCAGACGTCGACGTCGGCGACGAGCACCATGAGGTCTCCCGCGGTGTGCCCGCTCGCGGCGAGCAGCTCGACCCGCGGCGTGAGGCGCGCCGCGCCCTCCACCTCGTGGGTGACCGGCCGGGTTCCCACCTCTGCGAGGTCGTCGAACTCGTCGGCGAACGCCGACATGAACGACTTGTAGGCGTCGATCGGCATGGGCTGGTCGAGCGCCCAGCTGGTGGCCTGCGTGGCGTAGACCGCGGCGGCGGGGAACGACTTCGTGCCGCCCACGTGGTCGATGTGGGAGTGCGTGAGCACGCAACGGCGCACGGGGACGCCCAGGTCGATCACGGCCGCGGCGAACGGCTCCCATTGGGAGCGCACCATCAAGGTGTCGATCACGGTGAGGCCGTCCTCGTCGACGACCACCCCGGCGTTGGCCACTCCCGTCTCGCCGCCCGGCTGCAGCCAGACGAACACGCCGTCGGCGAGCAGGTGGAGGGTCTCCGTGGGCAGGTCCATCGCCATGGAGCCAGGCTAGTGAGCGCCGCCCCGGCGGGGATCCGGTCGACCCGCAGCGGCGCTCACGCCGACGGACGACGACCGCAGTCCTGGACCCCTGACCCGGATGAACGCCGTCGGAGCGGGCTGAAGTACCGTTTTCGCCATGTCGGAGCGCACCAGGAACCTGCCCCGCCGGACGTGCCACGCCACGCCCGGGTCCAACGAGAAGATGCTCGGGAAGGCGCCCAACCTCGGCGCCGACCAGGTGTTCCTCGACCTCGAGGACTCCGTGGCCCCGCTCGAGAAGGAGGCGGCGCGCGAGAAGGTCGTGCGCGCCATCAACGAGCAGGACTGGGGCGACACCGTGCTCTGCGTGCGCGTCAACGCGTGGGACACCGAGTGGACCTACCGCGACGTCGCCTACGTGGTGGAGAACTCGAGCGAGCGGCTCGACGAGATCATGCTCCCGAAGGTGCAGTCGGCGGCCGAGGTCGTGGCCCTCGACCTGCTCCTCACCCAGATCGAGAAGGCCACCGGCCGGCAGAGCCGGGTCGGGATCGAGGCCCAGATCGAGACCGCGCGGGGCCTCATCAACGTCGAGGAGATCTGCGCCGCGAGCGACCGGCTCGAGACGATCATCTTCGGCCCGGCCGACTTCGCCGCGTCCACCGAGATGCCTGTGCTCACCGGGGGTGTGCAGATCCCCGAGTACCCGGGCGACCACTTCCACTACGTGTTCTCGAAGATCCTCATGGCGGGTCGCGCGAACGGGCTGCAGGTGATCGACGGTCCGTACCTCAGGATCCGCGACCTCGACGGCCTGCGTGACTACTCCATGCGCACGCGCATCCTCGGCTACGACGGCAAGTGGTCGTTGCACCCCGACCAGGTCACCGTGATCAACGAGGTGTACACGCCCACGCAGGAGCAGTTCGACCACGCGTTCGACCTGCTCGAGGCGTACGAGACGGCCACCACCGAAGGCGACCGCCGCGGCGCGGTGATGTTCGGCGACGAGATGATCGACGAAGCCAGCCGCAAGATGGCGACCAAGTTCGTGAGCCGCGGCGAGCGGGCCGGCATGAAGCGAAGCGCCGAGGCCTGATTGCGCCTCGCAACGGTCCGCACTGCGCGCGGGACGCGCGCGGCGCGGATCGAGGGTGACCGCGTCGTCGAGCTGGTGGTGCCCGACGTCGGCGTGCTGCTCGCGTCGGGCGTCGACCCGGCCACCGCGGCGGAGGCCGGTCCGGTGCGCGCGATCGACGAGGTCGACTTCGCGCCGGTGGTGCCCCACCCCGCCAAGGTGTTCTGCCTGGGGCTCAACTACCGCGCGCACATCCTCGAGATGGGGCACGAGCTGCCCGACCACCCCACGGTCTTCTCGAAGTTCGCGATCGCGCTGATCGGGGCGCGCGACGACATCTGGCTGCCCGCGGAGTCGTCCGCGGTCGACTGGGAGGCGGAGCTCGGCATCGTGATCGGGCGGCCGGTGCGCCGCGCGTCGGCCGCCGACGCGCGGGCCGCGATCGCGGGGTACACGGTCGTGAACGACGTCAGCATGCGCGACTGGCAGTACCGCACCCCGCAGTGGGACGCGGGCAAGACGTGGGAGCACGCGACGCCGGTGGGGCCGTGGCTCGTCACGGCCGACGAGGTCGACCACGCGGCGGACCTGCGCGTCACGTGCGACGTCGACGGCGAGCGGATGCAGGACGGTCGCACGGCCGACCTCCTGTTCGATCCGGTGGAGACCGTGCGCTACCTCTCGACGGTGTGCACGCTGGAGCCGGGGGACGTCATATCGACCGGCACGCCCGCGGGCGTGGGCCACGGCCGCACCCCGCCCGTGTACCTCGCGCCCGGCCAGGTGGTGCGGACCGCGATCGAGGGCATCGGCGAGCTCGTGAACCGCTGCGTGGCCGACCCGGCCTGAGGCCGGCGCGGGTTCGGTCGCGCCGGGTCAGTTCGGCGCGGGCTCCCACCGGTCCGCGGGCCTCGCGAGGGCGTGTACGGCGGCGGCGCGGCCGCGGTGGTGGAGGCTCTTCACCGCCGCGAGTCGCTTGCCGAGCGTCGTCGCGATCTGGGGCAGGGACTGGTCGTCGATCGAGTGCAGCAGCATCACCGTGCGCTGCTCGTCGGTGAGTCGGGCGAGCGCGTGCACGATCCGTCGCGTCGAGAGCCGCGTGATCGCCTCGTCCTCGGTGTCACCTGCACGCGTCCGGTCGCCGAGCTCCACCAACCGCAGGGGCTCGACGATCTCGGTGGGCCGACGCGCCTGCGCCCGGCGCTGGTCGACGAGTCGACGGTGCGCGATCACGAGCACCCAGGATCGGAACGCGGCTTCGTCGCCCTCGAAGCGGTGCAGGTTGCGGATCACCCCGACGAACGCGTCGGACGCGAGGTCCTCGGGATCACGCGCGCCCTGGCCCCGCAGGTACGCCACCACGACGTACCAGTTCCGCTCGTACAACCCACTCAGGTCGGACCGCTCGACCGCGCCTGCAGCCCCGTGCCGAATCGCCGTCATGTGTCGCCGCCCCGTTCGGCCCGGGGTCCTCGTCCCGGGTCGAGTGCAGCGTATCGGCGCAGCGAGCCGGGTGCCCGACGGACGGGATCAGCGGGCCAGCGCGTCCTCGACGACGCGCCGGGCGATCACCCGCAGGCAGAGTGTCTCGTCGGCGCCCTCGAAGATCGACAGCACCCGGGCGTCGACGAAGTAGCGCGAGACCGAGTACTCCTCCGCGTAGCCCATGCCGCCGTGGAGCTGCATGGCCTCCCGGGTGACCCACTCGGCGGCCCGGCACACGTACGCTTTCACCATCGAGGCCGCGAGCGTGCCCTCGCCCCGTCCCATCTGCCCGGCGACGTCGTAGGAGAACTGACGGCCGGCCTGGATGAGGAAGGCCATGCGGGCGAGCTTGGCCTTGCTGAGCTGGTAGTCGAACACGGGCTTGCCGAACACGTTCCGGTCCTGCGCGTACGCGAGGCCCGCTTCGAACGCGGCCTGCATCAGGCCCACGGCACGCGCCGCGGTCTGGAGGCGGCCGTTCTCGAAACCCTCCATCTGGAGGTAGAAGCCCTTGCCGAGCCCGTCGGCCTCGCCGATGAGGTTCTCCGCGGGGACGAACCAGTCGGAGAACGCGACCTCGTAGGAGTGCATGCCTCGGTAGCCGAGCGTGTCGATCGCGCGGCCCTCCATCGTGCCGCCGCCGTCCTGGGTGAACGAGAACGCGTGGCCGGGCGCGGGCTCCTTGTCGACGACGAAGAGGGAGAGCCCCCGGTGCCCTGCGTTGCGGTCGGGGTCGGTGCGCGCCAGGAGCATGATCGTGTTGGCGCGGCCGGCGAACGTGGCCCAGGTCTTCACGCCGTTGATCAGGTACCCGCCGGCGACCGGGGTGGCCGCGACCTTCACGCCCGCGACGTCGGAGCCGTAGTCGGGCTCGGTCGCCATCACGCCGACCATGCGCTCGCCCGTGGCGATCTGCGGCAGCCAACGCTGCTTCTGCTCCTCGGTGCCGCCCTTGACGATGGCGCGGGTGAGGATCTCGGGCCGGGTGATCAGCGACCCGCCCACGCCGAGCGAGCCCCACGAGAGCTCCTCGGTGGCGACCACCATGCCGATGTAGTCCTGCTCGCCGCCGAGCGCGTAGCCGCCGTACTCCTCGGGCACGGAGAGGCCGAAGCCTCCGATCTCGGCGAGCCCGTCGATGACCTGGTCGGGGATGTCGAGGTTCTCGCGGTGCACGTGCTCGGCCACCGGGCGGATCTTGTCCTCGGCGAAGCGGTGGAACGTCTCGCGGACGAGCTCGAAGTCCTCCGAGAGGTGCGCGGGGCCGGTGCCCTGGCCGGGCAGCGCGTCGGCGATCGCCTCGAGGAACGCGGCCGAGCGGTGCGCGCCGACGAACGGGAGCGCGGGAGCGAGCACGCCGGGCTCGACGCCCCACTCGGCCTCGCGCGTCGTCACCTTCGCGGCGAGGTCCCACACGGCGTCGGCGATGTACGCGGTCGCGAGGAGCGCCTCGTAGTCGCCCCGCTCCGCGTACGCGAGCATCGTGCGGCAGCCCGCGACGGCGCTCGCCGCGTGGGCGAGGTCGTACGCGAGCACCTGGTGCTCGTCGAGGCGGTCGACGGAGATGCGGCCGTCCACCGCGCAGCGGTCGGCGAGGCGGGCGCACGCCGCGTCGACCACGGTGGCGGCGAGGTCGACCGCGAGACGCGCGGCCGGGAGATCGGGGGTCGCGTCGGGCATGACGCGGAGCCTACCGACGGGTAACCGCGCCGCATGACTCCGGCGTCGGTCGTCCCGTCACTTGGGCGGGGGCGCCGCCGGCGTCGTCGGGACGGTGGCTGCTGGCTGCGAGGTCTGCGTGGTCGGGGTCACGGTCGCCACGGTCGTAGGGGCCGGCGCCGTGGGCGGCGTGGTGGTGGCCGCGACGGTCGGCGGGGTGGTGGCGACGACCGGCGGTGCGGTGGCCGTGGCGCCGGGCGCGACCGAGGTGGAGCCCTTGGTCTCCACCACCTGCTGGCGCTGGCCGGGCACCGCCTGGGCCTTGATCCGGCACTGCGCGTCGATCTGGTCGAAGATGGCGTCGCCCAGGTAGTCGCCGCCGTCGGGTGTGAGGTGCACGCCGTCGCCCGCGCGCGCGGTCACCTTCTTGCCGTCGACGTCGATCGTCGTCAGGTACACGCCGTCGTCGCCGTCGAGCAGGTCGTGCGCGTCGACGAACACCGCGTTGGGGCTCTTCGCGACGACGACCTCGATCACGTCGGCCACCGCTTTCGCGCCCGCTTCCTGCTTCGTGTCGCGCAGCACCGGCGGACCCACCCAGAACAGCGTGCGGCCGCCGGCCGTGAGCGTGTCGACCATGGCCTGCACCTGCTTGGCGTAGGTGGCCTTCCACGACGGCGCGCCGGTCGCGTCCACCGGAGTGGCCTGGGGCGTCGCCCAGTCGTTCGTGCCCATCACGAACACCACGATCTCGGGGTTCAGCCGGGGGAGCTCCTCCGAGACGCGTCGCGGCCAGTCGAAGAAGCCGGGGCTCGACAGCCCGCTCGACACCCGCGACTCGTAGACCGGCGCGATCACGCCGGTGGCGGCCGCGCGCTTCCCGAGCCCGTTGCCGACGGAGTAGGCGATCGAGTCACCGGCGACCCACAGGCGCAGCGGCGCGTCGACGGTCAGCGGCGCCCGGCACGGGCGCGTCGGTGCCGTGGTGGCGGTGGTCGCCGACGAGGGCGGGCTCGTCGTGGCGGTGGATCGCTTCGCGATCGGGAGCGCGGCCGGCGATTCGTCGTTGCCGAGGAACACCACTGCCGCGGCGATGCCGCCCGCACAGAGGAGGAAGCCACCCACGACCGCGGCCACGATGCGCAGGTTGCGCCGGCGGCGGTTGGCGCGCCGGGCCGCGCGGTTGGCGATGTGCCAGCCGTGGTGGCGGCCGTTGCCGGGCGCGGGGGGGTGGGCCGGGGGCGTCATGGCGGAGAGCTCACGCGGGGATTTCGATCCGGTTCAGACGGGTTCGGGAGCCTGGTGCAGCTGGGTCCGGTAGAGGTCGGAGTAGAGGCCGCCGGCTTCGACGAGATCCTCGTGACGGCCCTCCTCCACAATTCTGCCGTCTTCGAGCACCAGGATCCGGTCAGCCGCCACGATCGTGGAAAGCCGGTGGGCGATCACGAGGGCCGTCCGGCCCGCGAGGGCGTCGGCGAGGGCCCGCTGGATCGCCATCTCCGACTCGGCGTCGAGGTGGGAGGTCGCCTCGTCGAGGATCACGATCGCGGGGTCCTTCAGGAGCATGCGGGCGATCGCGAGCCGCTGCTTCTCGCCGCCCGACATGCGGTAGCCCCGCTCGCCCACCACGGTGGCGTAGTCGTCGGGGAGCGACTCGATGAGGTCGTGGATGCGCGCGCGGGTGCACGCGTCGACGAGGTCGTCGTCGGTGGCATCGGGACGCGCGTAGCGGAGGTTGGCGGCGATGGTGTCGTGGAAGAGGTGCGGGTCCTGCATGACCATGCCCACGGTGTCGCGCAGCGAGTCGAGCTGGAGGTCGCGCACGTCGTGCCCGTCGACGAGCACGCGGCCCTCCACCACCTCGTGGATGCGGGGCACGAGGAGCGCGCTGGTCGTCTTGCCCGCGCCGGACGGGCCGACCAGCGCGACGAACTCGCCGGGCTCGACGTCGAAGCTCACGTCGCGCAGGATCCATGCGCTCGGGTCGTCGTCGGGGATGACCACGCCCTCCTCGAGGGACGCGATGGACGACGACGCGGGCGACGGGTGGCGGAACCACACGTGGTCGAACGTCACCCGCCCGCGCGGCTCGTCGATGGGTACCGCGTCGGGGCGCTCGGTGATGAGCGCCGGGAAGTCGAGCACCTCGAACACCCGCTCGAACGAGACGATCGCGGTCATCACGTCGACCCGGGCGTTCGTGAGCTGGGTGAGCGGTTGGTAGATCTGGCCGACGTACACCACGAAGGCGGCGATGGTGCCGACCGAGATCACGCCGCTGATCACGAGGTTGCCGCCGACGAGGTACACGATGGCGGTGCCCACCGCGGTGACGAAGCCCAGCGCGACGAACAGCACTCGGGAGTACATCGCGGTGGTGATGCCGATGTCGCGCACACGTCCGGCGCGACCCGAGAAGTTGTCGCGCTCGGCGTCGTGGCTGCCGAACAGCTTGACCACGAGCGCACCGGCGACGTTGAACCGCTCGACGACGGTGTTGTTCATCGACGCGTTGAGCTGCATGGACTCGCGGGTGGCGACCACGAGCTTCCGGCCGAGGTGGCGGGCTGGGATGATGAAGAAGGGGAGCACGATCAGCGTGAGGATCGTGAGCTTCCACTCGAGCGCGAGCATGAAGCTCAGCGTCACCACCAGCGTGATGACGTTGGAGACCACGGTGCCGAGCGTGTTGGTGACGGCCTGCTGGGCGCCGATGACGTCGTTGTTGAGACGCGACATGAGCGCACCGGTCTGGGTGCGGGTGAAGAACGAAAGCGGCAGCCGCTGCACGTGGTCGAACAGCGAGACGCGCAGGTCGTAGATGAGGCCCTCGCCGATCTTCGCCGAGTACCAGCGCTGCACGAGCGAGAGCGCGGAGGACGCGATCGCGAGGCCCACGGCGGCCGCGGCCAGCACCAACACCATCGTCCGGTCCTTCTCGGGGACCGCGGTGTCGAGCAGGGAACGAAGGATCAGGGGCGGGATGGCGCCCACCACGGCGGCCGCGATCACCGTGATGAGGAACCCGATCAAGGCCCGCTTGTAGGGGCGGCACAGTCCGACGACCCGCCGGAGCGTCTCGCGCTCGAGGCGCCGACCCCGAACTGCCTGCGAGTCGTGGCGGAAGCTCATCGCGACTTGGTGCGGACCGGTCATGAGGGCATCCAACCTACCGGCGGGCCCGATCGTTGCTCCCCGGCGGTCCCGGGCGTCGGGTGGTGGCGGTCGGGGAGGGCGCGAATAGTCTGCGCGTCATGACCGTGCACGAGCGCCCCTTCGGCCGCTACTACGAGGACTTCGAGGTCGGTGACGTCTACAAGCACTGGCCCGGCAAGACCATCACCGAGTACGACGACCATCTCTTCTGCATGATCACGATGAACCACCACCCGCTCCACACGGACGCGTGGTTCGCCGAGACGCAGACCCAGTTCGGCAGGAACGTGGTGGTCGGCAACCTCGTCTACTCCGTGGTGCTCGGGATGAGCGTCCCCGACGTGAGCGGCTCCGCCATCGCCAACCTCGAGGTGGAGGAGCTCAAGCATCAGCGGCCCACCTTCCACGGCGACACGATCTACGCCGAGACGAAGGTGCTCGAGAAGCGGGAGTCGTCGAGCAAGGACGACCGCGGGGTGGTGCTGGTGGAGACCCGCGGGTTCAACCAGCGCGGCGAAGAGGTCTGCTACTTCCGCCGCCGGGTCATGGTGCTCAAGCGCAGCCACGCCACCCCCCGGCAGCGTCCCTACACCTCGCCCGAGTAGGCCGTGGCCGCGGCAGGGTCGGAGCCGGTGCCCTGCGCTTTCTGCGCGATCGTCCGCGGCGAGGTCGCGGCGGAGATCGTGGCCGAGACCGACCTCACCATCGCGTTCCTCGACCAGTCGCCGCTGTTCCGCGGCCACACCCTCGTCGCGCCCCGGGCCCACCTGGAGACCCTGCGCGACCTGCCCGACGACCTGCTCCCGCCGTTCTTCACCGAGGTGCGCCGGGTGACCGTCGCCGTGCAGGACGGCCTGGGGGCCGACGGCGTGTTCGTGGCCCAGAACAACGTGGTGAGCCAGAGCGTGCCCCACCTCCACATGCACGTGGTGCCTCGCCGGCGCAAGGACGGCCTGCGGGGCTTCTTCTGGCCGCGGGAGCGTTACGCCGACGCCGACGAGGCCGCCGCGTTCGCGGCCCGCATCCGGGCGGGCCTGGCGCCGCGCTGAGCGGGGGGTCGACCGGGTTGCCGGCGGGCCCGTCGTTGATCCCTGAGTCATGATGTAATACTGTAATCACCATGACGAATCAGTCGAACGACGACGCCACCTCCCTCGCCGCCTGGTTCGCGGGCCGCCTGCCCGACGGCTGGTTCAGCGGCCCGCCCGAGGTCCACGCCGACCGCGAGGAGATCCTCGTGGTCGGCCGGCTCCCCGAGCCCGACACCGCGGGGCTCGACGACGGCGCCCACACCGTGGCCCACCAGGCCCGGATCACGGGCTTCCGGGAGGACACCCGGGCCGACCGCATGCGCATCGCCGACGAAGCCGAGCACAAGTTCGGCCGCAAGGTCGCGTGGGGTGCGGAGTGCGGCGACGAGCGGGCCGTGTTCACGAGCCTCGGCGTCCCGGTGATGACGCGCCTGCGGATGCCCGAGCGTCGGGTGCTCGACACCCTGGTCGACGCCGGGGTCGCCCGCAGCCGCAGCGATGCGCTCGCCTGGTGCGTGCGGCTGGTCCGCAGCCACGAGGGCGACTGGATCGAGCAGCTGCGCGACGCGCTCGTCCACGTGGAAGCGGTGCGTGCCCAGGGGCCCGGCGCCATCGGGTGACGGCCGTCCCGGGCCGTGACTGCGGTCACCCGGCCGGTGACTGCCGTCACGATGGTTCCAGGGCCATGGAAGCCCGGAACTACGCTGGCTCGCTATGACTTCGGGGGGGCCGGTTCTCACCTTCTACGGCGTGCGCGGCTCCACGCCGTGCGATGGAGAGCAGTACTCGCGCTACGGCGGGAGCACGTCGTCGGTGTCGCTCGAAGCGCCGGGGCACGCCCCCGTGATCTTCGACCTCGGCACCGGTGTGCGCACGTATGGCGACGCCGTCACCGCGCGCCTGCTCGCCGATCTCACCGCCAATCGCGCCGCGTCGCCGTACACGGCGAACGTGCTGCTCACGCACCTCCACTGGGACCACATCATCGGACTCCCGTTCTTCACGCCGGCGTTCCGTCCCGACGCGTGCATCTCGGTCTACGGGCCGCGGCAGGCCGAGGGGCCGCTCGGCGCCGTGTTCGCCGGGGTGATGCGCCCGCCGTACTTCCCGATCACGCCCGACCAGCTCGGGGGCGACGTCTCGTTCATCGACGTGGGCAACGACTCGTACGCGCTCAACGGCGCGAAGGTGCTGAGCCGCTGGGTGCGGCACACCGATCCCGCGCTCGGCTTCCGGGTCGACCTCGACGGTCGCACGGTCACCTACATCTCCGATCACGGTCCGGGCTGCATCACCGATGACCCCGACGACTACGTGCCGCCGGGCGTGCTCGAGATCTGCGACGGCGCCGACGTGCTCATCCACGACGCGCAGCACACGCTCGCGGAGTACGAGGCGAAGCGCCATTTCGGCCACTCGTCGATCGAGTACGCCGTGCACGTCGCGCGTGAGGCCGGCGTGAAGAACCTCGCGCTCTTCCATCACTGCCCGACGCACTCCGACGCCGACCTCGACCGCATCCTCGTGCATGCGCAGGATCTGTCGGCCGAGGTCGACGGGCCCACGATCATCGCGGCCCACGAGGGGATGCGGGTCGAGATCGACAACCTGTGAGGACTGCATGAGCCAGGAGCCGGCACCCACCGACGACAACGTCCTCACGCCGGACCAGCGGGGGGAGTTCCGCACGGCGCTCGGCCAGTTCGCCACGGGCGTCACGATCATCACGGCCATCTCCGACGGCGAGCCCGCGGGAGTGGCGGCCAACTCGTTCACGTCGGTGTCACTCGACCCTCCGCTCGTGCTGTTCTGCGTCGCGCGCACGTCGAGCACCTGGCCGCGCATCGAGAAGGCCCGCAGGTTCGCGGTCAACATCCTGGGCGAGCACCAGGAGCACATCAGCGTGCTCTTCGCCACCAAGGGCGCCGACCGGTTCGGCGAGACCGAGTGGCACGTGGGCGTGGGCGGCTCGCCGGTGCTCCACGACACGCTCGCCTACCTCGACTGCGAGTTCTGGGCCGAGTACGACGGCGGCGACCACATCATCGTCGTCGGCCGGGTGCTCGACCTCGGCATCACCCACGACGCCGGCCCGCTGCTCTACTTCCGCGGGCAGTACGGCCGTCTGCACATTGGCGAATAGCACCGGCGGCGTCGGGCCCGCCGCGGGCGACGGCGCGAGCGTGGTGGTCGACGCGGACGCGGCGCGCGCGGGTCGCACGGTGCGGGCGCGGTTGGACGCCGGTGCGCGTGCGGCCGGGTTCGTCGGCGACGCGTCGGCCGACGCGGAGGCGATCGCCGCGTTCGTGGCCGACGTGATCCGGCTGGGAGCTCCGTCTCGCTAGCCGACGGTGAAGTCGGTGTGCATGCCTTCCGCGTAGTGGACCATCGTCGTGCCGCTCATGTCCTCGACGATGTTGCAGAACAGCACGTAGTCACCCGCGGGAAGCGACTTCACCGTGAGCGAACCCGACTTCTTCGGCTTGAGGTCCTCGACCTCGCCGAACTTGTCGGCCTCCGGGATCGCTTCTTCGTCCACCGACCCGTCGGGAAGCAGCGGCAGCTCGGTGCCGTCGCTCTTCACGACCACGAACTCGTGCTTCTCGGTGCCGATGTTCTTCACCTTGAATCGCACCGTTCCGGCCGTGGCGAACTTCGGCTTCGGCTTCACCTGGAACTCGAAGAGCTTCACCTTCACGGTCGCGCCGCTCTTGGCCGCGGGCTCGAGGGCCCCGGCCGTCACGGGGATCGCCGCCAGCGCGGCGACGGCCAGCCCCCCGACGAGCGCACGCAACCCCGACGTGCGCGGGTGGACTCTTGTCGGCGCCGATGTGCGCATGGTGACTCCCTGGTCGCGCTTGTGGGCTTCGACACTGCCCGGTGGCCGACGAAAGTGCCACTCCGACTGCGCCGCTCGATCCGACCTGTGCGGCGGGTCGGGCGCGGGCTCGGGTGGCGGCGAGCTCGGGTTCGCTCACGGTGAAGTCGCTTCCCGCGGGTGACTGCGCGGTTCACAATCTTCGAGATCGGGACACTCGCGGCGATCCTTGGTGGACTCGTCGGGCTCGCGAGTGGCGCAGTTGCGTCTGCCGTCTGCCGGCTGAAGCCGGAGAGTCGGTAGCGCAAGCACCTTCAGATTGGGATGGAATCACCATCCCCGACCGCCGGGTCGGAGTCCCTACTGAGCGGTGGGGCGCTGGGCTATCGGCACTTCGGCATTTCGGCACTCCAGCCGGTACGAAGCGGGTCGCCACCGAATGACGACCGGGTGCGTGCAGTCGGTGTTGTCGATGATCACGTCTGCCTTGGCCTTCGGGTCGACCTCTGTGACGTAGATCTGTTCGGCGACGTGGTAGCGATCGCGATGGAGGCGTTCGGCCTCGTCCCTTCCCTCCAAGGTGGCGTCACGCTCGATGCCTCGGGCAAGCGCGAGTTCTCGAGGGACCTCGATCCAGATCCTGAAGTCCCAGTGGTCGTCATACTCCGGCCTCATCCCGAAGACGGAGTCGACGATCAGCACGGCGTCGAGGGGAGCGTCGACGGTGGTCGCGCGATGGTCCTCGCCGGTGAGCGGGTCGTGTCCGCAGAGTGCAACAACCCCGGAGCCCTCTGGTCCCGCTGGTTCGAGAAGTCGCTCACGAGCGCTCTCGAAGTCGGGCGCGTTGCGGTAGTAGCCCTCCCCAGAAACCCGGTCGTATCCCTTCTCCCGGGCATCCCGCCATGGCTTCTGAAGTCGTCGAAGGTGGCTCTCATCGTGGGACGCCCGTGCGTGCGCATCGCCGCGGCCAGTTCGTGGGCAAGGCTCGTCTTGCCGCTCGCGGTGAACCCGTCGACAACGGCTCGCAGCCTGGTGGGACGGATTGCGACGATTCGATGCGCAAGGTCGTCGATCAACTTCGTCCGCTCAGCGGATCTTCGCGAGCCGCTCGTCGTCCTCGAGCACACGCCTTCGCTCACTGCGCATCAGCGGGGCAATGCTCCGAGGGACTTCCGCCCGACCAGGAGAAACGTCCTCATCGGGCCCTTGCCCTTGATCTCGATCGATCTCCGAGGGTCGAAGTCGAACTCCTGGTTCGACGCTCGCGCGACTCGCTCCGTGACCTGGATCTCCCCGGGCACACCCTGAGACTCCATGCGGCTCGCCGTGTTCACCGTGTCACCCCACACGTCGTAGCTGAACTTGCGTCGCCCGATCACGCCGGCGACCACCGGACCGGTGTCGATGCCGATCCGCAATTGCAGATGCTCACCGTGTGGAGTCGGGATCTGCGTGATCACGTCTCGCATCGCGAGCGCCAGGCCGAGGACCGCAGGCAGATGATCGGCGCGTGGCATCGGGAGTCCACCGGCCACCATGTACGCGTCGCCGATGGTCTTGATCTTCTCGAGACCCGCGGCCTCCGCGAGGTCGTCGAACCGGACGAAGATCTCGTTCAGCAGGTCGACGAGGTCGTGCGCTCCGATCGTCCCGCTGAGCTGCGTGAACCCGACGATGTCCGCGAACAGGACCGTCACCTCCGGCTGGCTCTCCGCAATCGTCATGGCCCCACCACGGAGCTGGTCCGCGATCGGCGCCGGGAGCACGTTCAGCAGGAGCCGTTCGGAACGCTCCTGCTCGGCTTCGAGGAGGCGGTGCTCGTGCGCAAGGGCCGCCCGGGCCCGGTCGCGCTGGGTCGTGAAGTAGAGGAGCGAGAGGAACGCCGCGATCGACGGGCCGGCGAGATTGAGCGTGAACATCGCCGCGCGAACGCCCGGGTCGATGTCGGGCGCCGAGCGGGCGAGCGTCGTCTCGAACAGCGCGGAGAACACGAGCAGGGAAACGAAAGCCGCGAGTGTGGTCGTGGGCCTCGCCGCACCGAAGAGATAGGCGAGCACGGGAGTGATCCCTGCCCACACCGCGACGGCAGAACCGTTCGCGAAGCCGCCGAGGCTCCACTGGAGCGCGAACGGGAGCATGAGCATGAGGACGAGATGAGCTGTCCGGATCGGGCCGATGCGCTTGGTCCGCGAGAAGACCACCAGACTCGCGACCGCGCAGACCTGGTAAGCGAAGGGAATCGCCGCCGACCTCGGAAGCCCGATCGCCAGGTAGATCGCGATCCATGCGACTGACATCACCGCTATGAGGCTGGTGACGAGGGTGAGGATCTCCTTGTCGAGACGCACGTCGTCGGCGTCGTCAGCGTCGACTCCGAGGTCGGCCAGCCGCTGCAGCGAGACCGGCAGCTGATCCCTCCAGGCCACCTCACCAGGCTGGCAGACCGCAATACGCGGCCGAAGGATGCTGCCCGAGCTCGCCGACGTCCGCTACACGGCGTGCAATACCCATCGATCAGATACTCGGAATGCCTCGCCGCCAATGACATCGTCGCGTCGGTCGGCTCCAAGGGCTACAGCTTCGATCACGCGAGTCGGGTCTTCACAGAACCTGCCGGCTCTGGGACCGGCGCCGGCACCACATGCCAGCGTCAGCTCGCCAGACCGTCGGCGTAGGTCGTCGGGACCCGCGAGCGGGTGCGACGCTCAGCTCCCGCGCAGCTCCGCGAGCTTGACCACCTGGGTCTGCGGCGTCTCGATGTCGCCCTCGGGAAGGAAGTAGCGCCAGTACACCTGGCCGAACGGACGGCCCTCGGTGTCGAGCCAGTTGGGCACGCCCGGGTCCTCGTGCGCGAGCACGATGCGCCAGGAGCCGTCGGGCTCGAGCTGCGTGTTCGATCGGTTCAGGCCCACCTGGCGGTGCAGGAAGTCGTAGGTCTGGAGGAACCGGTTCCACAGGCACACGTTGGCGAAGCGGCACTCGGGCCAGCGGCCGGTGATCACGAGCGCCTCGTCGGGTTGCAAGAAGTAGGGAGCCATGGAGTACGCGGCGTCGAACGCCGCGAACGCGAGGTCCCCCGGCGCTTCGGGCTTCGGGAACTCGTTGGGGGTGAGGCCGACCCAGGTGGGGAGCGGCACGGAGCCGCGCGGCGGCTGGTCGATGGTGCGTCCGCGCAGGAACGTGGTCATGCGGTCGATGCCCGCCGCGATCGACGCGTCGTCGGGCCGGGGTGGCGGACCCACCGGGTCGACGAGCGCGATGGTGAGCGGGATGTGGATCGACGGGTCGCCGGCGGCCGGCACCGGGTTCTCGAAGTAGTGGCGGGTGGTGATGAGGCCGCCGGGCTCGGGCAGGGCGAGCCAGTTGCGGTCGCGCGCCGGGCCGCCGAGGAAGATCTCGTACGAGCCGTCGGGCGCGATGTCGAAGTCGACGTCGTTGAGCACGCCCGCGGTGTTGGCCGCGTAGTTGCCCTCGGTCGCACCGGCCTCGACCGTGAACGACGTGTACACGGCGCCGGCGATGTTGCCGGTGACGCGGTACTCGTACCCGGAGTCGAACGCGGCCTGGTAGTAGATCGCGTCGGTGTTGTCGCCCAGCGCTTTGCGGTGGGGCGTGACGATGCGCCGCCAGTCGGGGTGCGCGGGATCCTGCTCGAAATAGAGCGCGAGCGCGGTGTCGAGCTGGTGCACGAGGAGGCGGTGGCCCTCCGCGATGTCGGCCGGGTCGGTGAGGCCGTACTCCGGGCTCAGGGCGCGCGTCTGGATCTCGGCGAGGGTGTCGAGCAGCGCCCGGAAGGCGCGTCCGCTCTCGGTCTGGTTGGCGTCGGTCATGGCCGGATCCTTGCATGCGGGCCCGCCCGCATGCCCCACCCGGCGCGCGATCAGGCCTTGAGCAGCACGTCGATCGGCGGCGTGATGTTCGCGTTGCCGTCGACGCTGACGATCCCGACTCCCTGCTGCTCGCCCACTCCGCCCTGCGAGCACGAGAACGCCTCGAAGGTGACGTCGAAGGATCCGTTGGCGCCGACGGTGAAGTCCTTGGTCGGGTGCGTCGGATAGTCGAGGCCGTAGAACATGACGACGGCCGTCTTCCCGGCGTACTTCGCGCCGTCGACGATCGTGAAGGTGAAGAGCGTCGTGCTGTGGCAGTCGGTGGTCGCGCTGAGAAGCTTGCTGGTGCCGTTGTACGCGATGAGCGGCTTGGCCGAGTTGGGGGCAGTGACCGTGCTTCCCCGCGTGGTGCCGAAGTCGAGGACCTTGGTGCACTTGAACGTGCCCTTCACGTGGACGCTCGGCCCGCCGGTCGCCGACGCGAGGTCGCCCTCGAACGTGCTGCTCTTCTTGTCCTTCGCCAGCGTGATCTTGCCGCTACCCGCGGTCGACGCCCACCGCTGACCGCCGCGGTCGGCCGCGAGCTGCATGAAGACGCCCGGTCCGGTCACCGGCCCCAGCTCGGAGGTGCCGGCCGCGTAGCTGGGGCCGGCGAGCACCGCGCTGAGCGAGTAGTTGGCGCCGCCGACCGTGAAGCTGCCGAGCGTGAGCCCGAGCTGGAGACCCTTCGTCTGGGTGCTCTCGGTGCAGGAGAGCAGGCCGCCGCGGGACTTCCCCGCGACGGCCCCGGAGAGAGTGACGTCGGGCTTCGCGCTCTTCGCCGGCAGCGACGCCGACGCGGCAGTCGAACCGGTCAACACGGCCGCGACGATCGCGATCGAGGAGATGCTCCGGAGTCTCATGGCTGTATCCCTCCGCCGGTGCCGGATTAGCACCGGCTCGCGGTGGGAGTCAACGTGGCTGGCCTACGACTCCCCAGTGGTGGCGTCGACCGTCTCGACGGGCGTGCTCGCGCCGGTCCCCGAGCGGTGGATCGCCCGCGCGTCGGTGCCGAGGTAGGAGGCGATGACGGCCGGGTTGTTGCGGACCTCGTCGGGGCCGCCCTCGGCGATCACCGCGCCGGCCTCGAGGCAGTAGATGCGGTCGCTGATCGACATGACCATCGGCATGTCGTGCTCGATGATCAGGATCGCGGAGCCGAGGTCCTGCTGGATCGCCTTGATGAGCGGTCCGAACGCCTCCGTCTCGCGCTGGGCCACACCGGCGGTGGGTTCGTCGAGGAGCATGAGGCGCGTGTCGAGCGCGAGCAGCGCGCCGAGCTCGACGATGCGCCGGCTCCCGGTGGACAGCTCGCTCACGAGGTTGTCGGCGTAGCGGCTCAGGCCGAGGTAGCCGATGATCTCCTCGGCCTGCTTGTGCTTCTTGCGCTCGGCGAACGGCGACGGGGGGAGGGCGAGCATGGAGGGGAGGAGGAGCGAGCGCTGGCGGGCCTCGAGCGCCACCATGATCGTCTCGCGCACGGTGAGTCCGCCGAAGATGCGGGCGTTCTGGAACGCCCGGCCCATGCCGTGGCGCGAGCGCCGGTACGACGCCGTCTTGTCGATGCGCTCGCCGAACACCTCGATCGTCCCGGTCGACTTCACGAAGCCGGAGATCGCGTTCATGAGCGTGGTCTTGCCTGCGCCGTTGGTGCCGATGAGCCCGACGACCTCTCCCGGACGGACCTCGATGCTCACGCCGTTGACCGCGAAGCGGCCGCCGAAGCGCACCTTCACGTCGTCGGTGCGCAGCGGCGTGGCGTCGGGCGCGGTGTCCTTGGCGCGGTCGCGCGTGGAGAGCGTGGCCACGCTCGCGGTCTCGCGACCCTTCTTCGGCTCCCAGTTCGTGCGCCGGGCGACGTAGTCGAGGAGCTGGTCGCGCGCGCCGTCGACGATGGAGATGAGACCACCGGGCACGTAGAGGATCAGGATGAGCATGCCGACGCCGCTCGCGAACAGCTGGAGCTGCGGCGTGTTGCTGAAGATCAGGGGCAGCGCCACGATCACGAGCGTGCCGAGGATCGCGCCGGTGACCGACGTGAGTCCGCCGACCACCGAGACCGACAGCACGCGGATCGACTGGGCCGGCGTGAAGTAGTCGGGGATCATCGTGGCGTTGCGAGCCGCGAACAGGCCGCCGGCGAACGCGGCCACACCGCCCGACACGGCGAAGGCGATGAGCTTCGACCGCGTGGGCGAAACCGTGTACGCGGCCGCGTTGTTGTCGTTGTCGCGCACGGCGATGAGGGAACGGCCGATGCCGGTGCGCCGGATGTGCGCGACGATCGCGATGACCACCAGCAGGCAGGCGAAGCACATGTAGTAGTACGCCTGTTTGTCGACCGTGAGGTCGTACGTGCCGATGACGGGGATCTTCAGGACCGGTGGCTCCAGC